>JAFPAK010000046.1 GCA_017390825.1 Clostridia bacterium | reverse complement strand
CGGTGCTGTCAGTCTTTTATTTGAATGGGGTGAGAAAATATATGAATATTTGTTGAAAAAAATTAAAGTTGTGTAGTATTTACGAATTTGCAACTCAATAATTGTTCATATAGCCAAAAATCTCTTAAAATCAATATATTTTGTTTTTGCTATTGCATTTAGCCACAAGATGTTGTATAATTTGATATGTTCAAAGGAGATTAAAGAAAGAGAGAATACAAAATGAAAGTTATTAAGCGTGACGGAAGTATTGTTGATTTTGACCGCAGCAAAATCGTCATCGCACTTACCAAGGCTAATGACGCAGTAGAGCCGGAAGAATGTGCAAGTGAAGAGCAGATCGAGAATATTGTATCGTATATCGAAAGCAAGCCACGTACCCGTCTTCTTGTAGAAGACATACAAGATATTGTGGAGCACAAATTGATGGAATACGGCAAGTATTCGCTTGCTAAAGCGTACATAATCTATCGCTATACTCGTGCTCTTGTACGTAAGGCAAACACGACCGATGAATCGATTTTAAGCCTTATCCAGAGAAGCAATAAGGATGTAATGGAGGAAAACTCAAACAAGAACGCAGTAGTTGCATCTACCCAGCGTGACCTTATCGCAGGTGAAGTATCAAAGGATCTTACACGCCGTGTACTTTTGCCGGAACATATCGCAAAGGCTCATGACGAGGGAACTATCCATTTCCATGATGCTGACTATTTCATTCAGCCTATCTTCAACTGCTGCCTTATTGATATCGGTGATATGCTTGACAACGGTACCGTTATGAACGGCAAGATGATCGAAAGCCCCAAGAGTTTTCAGGTCGCTTGTACTATCGTTACACAGATAATTGCTGCTGTTGCAAGCAGTCAGTATGGCGGTCAATCGGTGGATATCCGCCATCTCGGCAAATATCTTCGCAAGAGCTATGATAAGTTCTATTCACAGTTTAAGGAAGAGTGCGGTGAGGAGGCATCTGATGAGCTTATCAAAAAGCTGACAGAGGGCAGACTTAAGGATGAACTGCGTTCAGGTGTTCAGACTATCCAGTATCAGATCAATACTCTTATGACTACCAACGGTCAGTCTCCGTTTGTAACATTGTTCTTAAATCTTGATAAGGATGATCCTTATATAGAAGAAAACGCAATGATAATCGAAGAGATACTTCGTCAGCGTCTTGAGGGCATCAAGAATGAGCATGGAGTATATATTACACCTGCATTCCCGAAGCTTGTTTATGTGCTTGATGAGCATAACTGCTTAAAGGGAGGCAAGTATGATTATATAACAAAGCTTGCTGTTAAATGTTCAGCTAAAAGAATGTATCCCGATTATATTTCCGCTAAAAAGATGCGTGAGCATTATGAGGGCAATGTATTTAGTCCTATGGGCTGTCGTTCATTCCTTGCTCCGTGGAAGGATGAAAACGGTAATTATAAATTTGAGGGCAGATTTAATCAGGGTGTTGTAAGCCTTAATCTTCCGCAAATCGGTATCGTTTCCAAGGGTAATGAGGAAGTGTTCTGGGAAGAACTTGATAAGCGTCTTGAGCTATGTTTCGAGGCTCTGATGTGCCGTCATAACGCACTTAAAAAGGTCACATCGGATGTAAGCCCTGTTCATTGGCAGTACGGTGCTTTGGCACGTTTGGGCAAGGGCGAGAGCATTGAAAAACTGTTATTCGGCGGTTATTCATCAATTTCACTTGGTTACATCGGTCTTTATGAGGTAACAAAGCTTATGAAGGGCGTAAGCCATACCGATCCGGAAGGCACAGAGTTTGCTATTAAGGTCATGAATCGTTTGAGAAAAGCTTGTGACGATTGGAAGAAAGAGACTAACATAGGTTTTGCGCTTTACGGCACACCGGCTGAAAGTCTTTGCTATCGTTTTGCAAGAATAGATAAAGAGCGTTTTGGTACTATTGAGGATGTTACCGATAAGGGTTATTACACAAACTCATATCATATTGATGTCCGTGAGGATATCAGCGCATTTGATAAATTCACATTCGAGAGCCAGTTCCAGACCATTTCATCCGGCGGTGCTATCTCCTATGTTGAAATACCTAATCTGCGTCATAATCTTCCTGCGCTCGAAGAGGTAGTTAAATTTATCTATGACAATATTCAATATGCTGAATTTAATACAAAGTCAGACTATTGCCATTGCTGCGGATGGGACGGCGAGATCATTATTAACGATGATAACGAGTGGGAGTGCCCGAGCTGCGGTAACAAGGATCATGCAAAGATGAATGTAACACGCCGTACATGTGGTTATCTTGGCGAAAACTTCTGGAATGAGGGCAAGACCAAGGAAATCAAGGCTCGAGTTCTTCATCTGTAAGAGGTAGATACTTTGAATTACGCAACAATAAAGAAAAATGATGTTGCCAACGGTGAGGGTGTGCGCGTTTCGCTTTTTGTAAGCGGCTGCACCCATCACTGTGACGGGTGCTTTAACTCCGAAACATGGGATTTCGAATATGGAGAGAAATATACCGAGGCAACAGAAAAAGAGATACTTTCTGCGCTCGGCAAGAATTATATCAGAGGACTCTCGTTGCTCGGCGGTGAGCCGTTTGAGCCGCAAAATCAAGCAGAAGTACTTTCTCTTGCCAGAAGAGCACGCAGTTTGTATCCCGAAAAGGATATCTGGTGCTATTCAGGCTATCTCTATGAAGAATTGTCACAAGGTAAAGTAGGGGACAGTGAAACTTGCAAAGAGCTTCTGTCTAATATTGATGTGTTGATAGACGGCGAATTTATTAAGGATAAAAAAGATCTTCATTTACGATTTAGAGGTTCATCAAATCAGCGTATCATAGATGTGAAAAAGTCCCTTAAAGCAAGCAGCCTTGTAATGTGGGACGGCGAAACATACATATAAAGGAGTATTTAAAGTGCCAAAGGTAAATATCAAAAAGCTTGATGAGAATGCAACACTTCCAACATACGGTTCACCGTATTCTGCAGGTGCCGACCTTTATGCTTTAAAGGGTGCTGAAATACCGGCACATAAGACGGTGCTCATCCGTACCGGACTTGCAATGGAAATTCCGGAGGGCTATGCAGGACTTATATATGCTAGAAGCGGAATTGCTTCAAAGCGTGGACTTGCCCCTGCGAACAAAGTCGGTGTTGTTGATGCGGACTACCGCGGTGAAGTGATGGTTGCACTTCATAACCATTCGGATATAGATGCAGTTATTGAGGATAACGAGCGTATTGCACAGCTTGTTATTGCACCGTTTTTAAAAGCGGATTTCTGTGAAGCAGATGAGCTTTCGGAAACTGTACGCGGAGAAGGCGGATTTGGTTCGACCGGTAAGAATTAAATTTTAAAAGAGGTAACGGAATTTTCCGTTACCTCTTTTGCTTGTATAATAAGATTTAAGCTTTGCCGATTGAACCGAAGAGTTCCATCTTCTCTTTAACTGTTGCTTTGATAGCTTCAAAGCCGGGAGCGAGGAGCTTTCTCGGGTCAAAGCCTTTGCCCTGAAGGTCTTTACCTTCTTCAACATACTTACGGGTAGCTGCAGCAAATGAAAGCTGGCACTCTGTATTAACATTGATCTTTGATACGCCGAGGCTGATAGCCTTCTTGATCATATCCTCGGGGATACCTGTACCGCCGTGAAGTACGAGCGGCATTGTGCCTGTAAGCTCCTGAATCTTAGCAAGAACGTCAAAGTTAAGACCTGCCCAGTTTGCAGGATATTTACCGTGGATGTTACCGATACCTGCTGCGAGCATTGTTACACCGAGATCTGCAACCATTTTGCATTCTTCAGGGTCTGCAACTTCACCGCTGCCTACAACTCCGTCTTCCTCGCCACCGATAGCGCCAACCTCAGCCTCAAGTGAAAGACCGAGTTTATCGCAGGTTTCAACCAATTCCTTTGTCTTTGCAATGTTTTCTTCGATCGGATAATGTGAACCGTCAAACATTACAGATGAAAAGCCTGCTTCGATACAAGCCTTTGCACCTTCGTATGAGCCGTGGTCAAGATGGAGAGCAACCGGAACTGTGATACCAAGCTCATCGATCATGCCTTTAACCATGCCCACAACGGTCTTGTAACCGCACATATATTTGCCTGCGCCCTCTGAAACACCGAGGATAACAGGTGATTTGAGTTCTTCAGCTGTGAGCAAAATAGCCTTTGTCCATTCAAGGTTGTTGATGTTGAACTGACCAACTGCATATTTGCCTGCTTTAGCCTTTGTCAACATTTCTTTTGCAGATACTAACATTTTATTTTCCTCCATTTATGCATTAGTACTTTTATTATAGTCCATTTTTCGTTAAAAATCAATAGCTATTTACAATAAAAAGCCTTAAAAGTCAACAGACTTTAAGGCTTCTTATATAAATTACATTATAACATCCTTTGAACGGTCTACATAATGTGTGTGGAGCAACTCATGAGCCTTATGGCTGTTGGGTGCGCCGAGATAAGTGTCATAAACTTCCTTAACAAACGGATTTTCATGTGACTTACGGATTGCACAATTCTTATCGTTGTTATAAAGAGCAGATGCACGCTTTGCCTTGATATCAACTGTCTGATGAACAGATGTAGGTTGAATAGGCTGACCGCCACCGTTGACACAGCCGCCGGGACATCCCATGATTTCGATGAATGTGAATTCCTCGCCTGCCTTAACTCTTTCAAGCAGTTCCTTAGCAGCCTTACCGCCGCTTGCAACACCGACCTTAACATTAAGGTCGCCTACCTTGATTTCAGTTACCTTTACAGGCTCTGTGCCACGAACTGCGGTGAAATCAACATCGTCAAGAGTTGTCTTTGTGATAGTTTCATAAGCTGTACGGAGAGCAGCCTCCATAACACCGCCGGTTGCACCGAAGATAACAGCAGCACCGGTACCGTCACCGATGGGTGAGTCAAACTTCTCATCCGGAAGTGATGTGAACTTAAGACCTGCACGCTTGATCATTCTTGCAAGCTCACGGGTTGTGATAGAAACATCAACATCAGGTACACCGTTTACTGAAAGCTCGGGGCGCTTAACCTCAAACTTCTTTGCTGTACAAGGCATTACGCTGACAACAAACATATCCTTAGGATCAACGCCGATCTTTTCTGCATACCATGATTTAGCGAGTGCACCAAACATATTCTGCGGTGATTTGCAGGATGAAAGGTTCTCAATAAACTCAGGATAATGATATTCGCAGTATTTGATCCAACCAGGTGAGCATGATGTGATGAGCGGAAGCTTGCCGCCGTTTACAACACGGTCGATAAGCTCTGTTGATTCTTCCATAATTGTAAAGTCAGCAGCAACATTTGTATCAAACACCTTGTCGAAACCAAGTCTGCGAAGCGCAGCAACCATTTTGCCCTCAACATCTGTGCCGATCTCGTAGCCAAACTCTTCACCGAGTCCTGCACGGACAGCCGGAGCTGTCTGAACAACAACATATTTTGAAGGATCAGCAATAGCTTCATAAACCTCGTCAAGATTATCCTTCTCATAGAGTGCGCCTGTCGGACAATTTACAATACACTGACCGCAGGAGATACAATCTACTTCGTTGAGCTTCTTATCGTAAATGCAGCCGATATGTGTATCAAAGCCACGGTCGTTTGCACCAATAACAGCAACTGACTGTTCTTTACATACAGCTACACAACGACGGCAGAGAATACATTTAGAATTATCTCTTACCATATGAACAGCTGAATCGTCGATCTCACTTTCAGGCATTGCTCCTGCAAATGCAGTTTCATCCTCAATACCGTACTCGTTACAAAGAGTCTGGAATTCACAATTGCCTGAACGTACGCAAGAAAGGCACTTGCGGTTATGAACTGACAAGAGCATTTCAAGAGTGTTCTTTCTTGCAGCAATGATTTTCGGTGTGTTAGTCTGAACCTCCATACCCTCTGTTACAGGATATACACAAGCAGTAACTACGCGTGCAGGTCCAAGACTAGGACCACGCATTTCAGCTGCTTCTACAACGCAGATGCGGCAAGCGCCGATCTCGTTGATCTCTTTCATATAGCAAAGTGTCGGTATTTCAATGCCTGCAGCACGGGCAGCTTCAAGAATTGTTGAGCCTGCTTCAACGCTTACAGAAATACCGTTTATTTTTACATTAACCATATCCATTAACGACAACTCCTTTCTTATTTCTTAATAATAGCATCAAACTTACATGATGACTGACATACGCCGCACTTGATACACTTTTCAGGATCAATAACAAACGGACTCTTAAGCTGACCGGAGATAGCACCTACCGGACACTTTCTTGAACAGAGTGAGCAACCCTTACATTTATCAGCGACGATTTCGTAAGAAAGGAGATCCTTACATACGCCAGCAGGACATTTCTTGTCAACAACGTGTGCTACATACTCATCACGGAAGAATTTAAGTGTTGAAAGAACGGGGTTAGGAGCAGTCTGACCGAGACCGCAAAGTGAGTTTGCCTTGATGTATGCAGCAAGCTCTTCGAGCTTGTCGATATCTTCAAGTGTACCCTTACCGCTTGTGATCTTGTCGAGTATCTCAAGCAATCTGCGTGTACCTACACGGCATGGAGTACATTTACCGCAAGACTCATCAACTGTGAACTCGAGGAAGAATTTTGCGATATCGACCATACATGTATCTTCGTCCATTACGATAAGACCGCCTGATCCCATCATTGAGCCGATAGAAATAAGGTTATCGTAGTCGATTTCGATATCATAGTATTCCTTCGGGATACATCCGCCTGAAGGACCGCCAGTCTGTGCAGCTTTGAACTGCTTTCCGCCGGGGATACCACCGCCGATCTCGTCGATTACCTTACGGAGTGTTGTACCCATAGGTACTTCAACAAGACCTGTATTATTGATGTTACCGCCAAGTGCAAATACCTTTGTACCCTTTGATTTTTCTGTACCCATTGATGCAAACCAATCAGCACCCTTTAAGATGATCTGCGGAATGTTTGCATATGTTTCAACATTATTAAGGATTGTTGGCTTGCCGAACAAACCTTTAACTGCCGGATACGGCGGTCTCGGACGAGGCTCACCACGGTTACCCTCAATAGATGTCATAAGAGCGGTTTCCTCACCGCATACGAATGCGCCTGCACCAAGGCGAAGGTCGATATCAAAGTTAAAGCCTGTACCGAAAATATCTTTTCCGAGAAGACCATATTCTCTTGCCTGCTTGATAGCAATCTCAAGACGCTGAACAGCGATCGGATACTCTGCACGAACATAGATATAACCCTGTGTTGCGCCGATAGCATATCCTGCGATAGCCATAGCTTCAAGAACTGCGTGCGGGTCACCCTCAAGGATAGAACGGTCCATAAATGCACCAGGGTCACCTTCGTCAGCATTACAACATACATATTTCTGGTCTGCCTTGTTGCCGGCAGCAAGCTTCCATTTAAGACCTGTCGGGAATCCGCCGCCGCCACGGCCGCGAAGACCTGAATCAAGCAAGGTCTGGATAACATCTTCAGGCTTCATTTCGGTAAGTACCTTACCGAGAGCTGCATAACCATCAAGAGCTATGTACTCATCAATAACCTCGGGGTTGATAACACCGCAGTTACGGAGAGCTACACGCTTTTGAGCCTTATAGAAGTTTGTATCGCTCAAAGCGAGAGTATGTTTTGCCTCCTGGGCAACTTCTGCTGATACATCATTATAAACAAGACGCTCTACCGGACGACCTTTGAGCAGATGCTCTGAAACGATCTCAGCGATGTCTTCCTTCTGTACACGGCTGTAGAAGGTGCCGTCAGGATAAACGATAACAACGGGGCCGAGAGCGCAAAGTCCAAAACAACCTGTCTGAACGATTTTTACTTCTTCAGCAATTCCGTTTGCTTCGAGCTGTGCAGCAAATTCTGCCTGCAAAGCAATACTTCCGGAAGAAGTACAGCCGGTACCGCCGCAAATCAACACATGTGCACGAATCATTTGATTTTACCTCCAATTAAATAGTGATAGTGTATTCGGTGATTACCGAGCCACCCTTAATGTGCTTTTCAACGACCTCTGCTGCTTTCTCAGCGGTCATTTTAACATAAGTAACCTTGTCTTTGCCTGCCTCGTAAACTTCAACGATAGGCTCGTACTGACAAAGACCAACACAGCCTGTCTGTGTTACGGTAACATCGCCTGCAAGACCTTCTTCATTTACCTTTTCAACAAAAGCATTTAGTACCGGGCGCGCGCCTGCTGCGATTCCGCAGGTTGCCATGCCGACAACGATGCGTGTATCGTTTGTGCCTTCACGCAACACTACTTTATCTTTCATTTTTTCTCTGATTGCTGCAAGTTCAGCGAGTGATTTCATTTCATCCAATTCCTTTCTAATAGTTGTTATTATCAGACGGTGAATATTGCTCTCGCAGATATTCTTTAGTCCATTTAATTACCTCGTAACTGTCCAACGGAACGTCTCCTAAAACTTCACGGAGCTGCCTTGTGTCAAGCTGCACCGAGAAGGCATCGGATGTGTGGGTAAACACAAAATCCGTTGTGGGATGGCCCTGAATCAGGGTAGTTACGGTTGAAACTATATCGCCTATCGGCGTAAAGTCAATATGATCGATCATAAATACAGCGGTAACAACTGTTCCGTGGTTTTCTCCCTTTTCTTTTGGTACCGACTGTATCGTAACGCTGCCGCCTGTTTGTTCTGCGGCAAGTATAAGAAGGGGAATACCCATTCCAACCTTTCTTGTTGTTCGGGTAGTGTAAAACGGATTTGTGACTGATCTTACCGTTTCTTCATCCATTCCGCAGCCGTTATCCTTTATTACCAATGTAAGTACATTGTCCTTTTCGGTAACGGATATTTCGACTAATGTTGCACCTGCCTTGGTTGAGTTTTCTGAAATATCAAGAATATTAAGTGATAATTCCTTCATTACTCTTCACCTTTTAAATAGCGAAACAGCTGTTTTCTTACAAAATCGCCGGAGTAGGGCTCATCTTCAAGCATTATACTGCTTGAAGCATCTCTTATATCCCACAGATAATGAGCGTCAGAGCCTGATACGATACGCATACCCTTTAATATCGGGTGCTGATTTTCATATTCAGCATACTTATCAATATCGTGAAATTCGGCAATATAAAATCCGCTGTTTTCAGGGATGGTACCGAGCGTTGCGATAATTCCGTTCGACTCACGGTCGATATGCGCCGGAAAGCAAATTCCATTATGCGCTGCGACCAGCTCGTCTACCTGCTCTATTGCAATATCGGTAGCATTTATAAGCAGGTATTCATCATAACCGATTATATTGTCATCTTCATCAAGAATTCGTTGTTCTCCGAATATATCGGGACGGTTTTTGATTTTTATCCGATGCTCATTTACCGTCTTATCGAATTCCATTGCATCGTCCAAATTTTCAAACAAGCATACAATATGTATATCTTCCGCTGTTGTTAATTCCATACCGGCGATCGGAATTATACCGTTTTTCTTTGCTGCTTTGAAAAAAGCGGGGCAGTTTTTTGCGGTATTGTGATCAGTCAGGGCAACTATCTGCAAGCCTGCAAGCGCTGACATTCCGGCGATGTTGTTGGGTGTCATATCATTGTCACCACACGGTGACAGACATGAATGGATGTGAAAATCGTAAAAATACCTGTTCATTTGGTTAAACTGTATATTTCCGTTGCAAGGGTATATGCTGATTTTTCGCTTTTATAGATATTTATACCCTTGTTTTTTGCCGTATCACAAACGGCGCTGTCAACATCCACACCTTCGGCAAGGATTATACATGAGGTATCCGCAAGACTTGCTACTGCAACTATATTGATGTTAGACATGATCGTTATCCACACATTGCCGCTTTGCGCTCTGCCCATTACCCAACTTAAAAGGTCACCGATATAAACACCATCGATCTCACGCGCCGGTTCACATACCGCAACCGGTGTAAGCGCCAATTTTTCAGCAAGCACACCAACTGTCATAACAATACCTCTTGTTCGTTACTTGTTTTGTTCTAAATATTCCTCTAACTGTTTTTTCATTGATATGATACAACCGGAAGGTCTTGCATCACCCTTTACAATATCCTCTGCAAATGCTCGGCAGGTAGGCGCTCCGCAGGATCCGCAATCGATGCCCGGAAGATCCTCTCGAATACGCTGGATATCAGCCATCATCCGCATCGACTCGCCGAGATTGTCGCTCAGCCTTGTTATCGGGTTATATGCAGGCAGATCATTGAAAAAGTAGTTTTCGGGAATATATCCGTCGTCCTTTGATATGAAGTTCTGCGATACAGGTAGATATCTTCTTAACGACTGCATTCGTGCCTTCGCTATAAACGGATTTTCCACCGCCATAACACCGCCGACACATCCTCCTGAGCAAGCATTAAGCTCAATAAACTCAAGAGATGGAATATTGCCGTTTTCTATCTCATCAAGCACACGGCTGATGTTATCAATACCGTCTGCCGCAAGATAATTGTCGTTAAGTATTGCCGTTGCTTCGCCGCCGGAGGTTGCCCAACCGATACCTATCATACCGGATTCACAAAGTGCCTCGGGTGTTTTGTTTCGTTTCATAACATTGATAAGCATAAAATAGATATCTCTTATCGAAACAACAACATCCACCTTGCTGTTCATATCCGCAAATCCGTTGTTGACATAGCTTACCTTTGCAGGACAAGGGGATATGAAGCACACGCCTATATCCTCATCCTTAAGCTCGGGATGCTCACGCTTTGCCTTTTGACGGCTCAACTCCGCTGCAATCTCCATTGGTGGCAGCAGAGGCATGATATTGTCTCGAAGCGACGGGAATCTTATTCCTATAAGCCGCATTACTACGGGACAAGCCGATGAAATTACCGGCTTTTTTATACCTTCGGTCTTCATATACAGCCTTGTGTATGCTGAAACCAGCTCGGCTGCCTTTGAAACCTCAAAAACATCATCAAAGCCTATATCCAACAGACCCTGCAGAACATAGTCCACATCGTCCAGCCCCTCAAACTGACCGTATAAAGTAGGGGCAGGCAGGGCAATTTTGTATTTAAACTTATCCATCTTGGATAGTTTGGAGGATATAGCTTTTTTTGCACCTTTCGGACAAAGTCTTATACATTCTCCGCAATCAATACAACGCTGTTCGTTGATAACTGCATGACCATCTCTGATCCGTATTGCCTCGGTCGGGCAATGACGCAGGCAGGTAGTGCAGCCGTTACAGCGTGAAACATCAATGGAAACAGAATGCTTATAACTATTGCTCACTGTACTCATACCTATCTTAATTTTTGTTTTCGGTATTAAAGATTGACCTTCATTACAATAAGTGTACCTTTTCCAACTTCGGATTGAATTTCCATACTGTCGGTATAGCGCTTCATATTCGGAAGTCCCATACCGGCACCGAAGCCGAGCGAACGGATATTATCCGGCGCAGTTGAATAGCCCTCCTGCATGGCAAGGTCGATATCTGCAATACCCGGACCGCTGTCCTGGAGACGGATCTCGATACAGTCTTCATACACGATAACATCAGCATCGCCTCCGTCGGCATGAATGACCATATTTATTTCACCCTCATACATTGCAATGGAAACACGGCGTATGATATCGGGCGAGATACCGAGCTGACGAAGATTTTTCTTTACATGAACAGATGCCTGACCTGCTGATGTGAAATCCTCACCGTCAACATCAAAGTGAAACTTCAATGACTCACTCATCGGACTCACCGTTTCCCACAAGACCGTTTGTATAAAGCTTACCGCAAGCCTCATACATACGCATTTTTGTGCTTAAAAGCACAAGTCCGTGTTCTTTTGCAAGCTCGATCATTTCTTCAGTCGGACGCTTGGAGCGGACGAACACTATACATACCATATCCATCATTTCAGAGGTTCTTACTACCTGCGGATTCACAAGTCCGGTAAGAAGCACTGCTTGATTTTTAACATATGCAAGCACATCGCTCATCATATCGCTTCCGCACGCAGAGTAAACATGCTTTCCGAGAAATTCCTCTCCGCAGATGACTTCTGCATCAAGAAGCTCACAGATTTTGCTGATTTTCATAAGGCTTTTCCCTCATTTAAAATTTATTAGGTGCAGATGTGTGTTACATGTATTTCTTCAAAATATCATCAACATCAGTTTTTTGCAGTCTGCCGTAAACCTCTTCGTTGATGGTCATAACAGGTGCAAGACCGCAAGCACCGATACAACGGCAAGCTTCAAGTGAGAATTTACCGTCTTCAGTACATTCATCAGCACCGATACCCAGCAACTGCGAAATTCTGTCGAATACATCCTGCGAGCCCTTTACATAGCAAGCAGTACCAAGACAGACAGAGATCTTGTACTCACCCTTGGGTGTAAGAGCAAACTGTGAGTAGAAGGTTGCAACACCGTATACCTTTTCTACTGATGTATCAAGCCCTGCAGCGATCATCTGCTGAACCTCGACCGGCAAATAGCCGTAGATTTCCTGAGCTTGTTGCATTACCGGCATAAGTGCGCCTTTTTCGCCCTTGTGCTCTGCAATAACAGCCATAAGCTGTGCTTCCTGCTCAGGTGTGCCCTTAAAGGGCATTGTTCCCTTGCGCTTTTTCATTTACGCTCCTCGCTTTCAAAATTATTTGCTATTGCGTACCAGCTGTAACTGCAATTAAGGAGACTGTGATAGTGTCACGATTCATCCTGCAAGCAGTTATTATAAATAAGCATAACGCTATATCAATTATAGCATAACTATATTGAAAAATCTACTGTAAAATACGCTTTTTTTATATTTTTTACGGCAAAATTCGAGGCGTTTTTATGAATTCCATTAAGATAGATTGCAAATTCTGAATTATGGCATAAAAAACAATGGCATATTCACTAAAAACGGAAATATAATCTCTTGTATTTTGCCAATTGAAAGAAAATATTAGGAGTGGTAAAATAAATATTATAAGTTGCACAGAGGATCTATATATGAAGAAAAAATTAATTATCTTTCTGATTTGTTGTATTTTTTCGGCTGTGGTGATAGCATTTACTGTGATATGCGTCGCCTTGAATATTAGTGTTGATACCGTCGTTGCTGGTGTTGATGGCATGAAGATTTATGCCGGTGAAGTCAAACTTCATATGAACGAGATAAAGACTGATGTTATAGAGTATTTTGAACAGAACTATTCTGTAACTGCCGGAAACGATTTTTGGGATACGGAGTTTGATGGTGTTACTCCGGCGGAGTATCTGCGCAATGAGGCGCTGTCAGCATCAGTCCGATGCAGGCTTGAACTTGAGCTTGGTGTGGAGTACGGAATTGTCAAGGATGCATCATATGATGCGTTTGTTGATGAGATGAAAGAGGTCAATTCCGTAAACCAATCGAAGATAGATAACGGTGAGCCGATCTACGGTCAGAGTGAATATTCCGAAAGCACATATCATATGTACCGTATGTCAAATCTGCGTATCGAACTGCAGGAGGTAATGGGACAGGAGGGCGAGCCGCTTTACGGTGATGAAGCAGCGCTTAAAGCTTTTTATTATGCCAACAGAGATCAAAACTATCGAAGAATAGACAATTGTATCTTCAAAATATTGAAGTCAGACGATATGCAAGCACTTAAAGCCGCTGAAAAGATAATTGCAGATGAAAATGAGCCGTTATCAAAGCTCACAGATGTTGAGATAACCCAAACCGAACTCAGCAATAGCAATTACAAGCAATTGTCAAAAGAAAATAGTGCGTTTTATGATACGATTTACAGCTTGAGTGAAGGTGAAACTGCCTATTTTGGTGAGAATACTCTTATCTGGTGCTTTAGCCGAAGCTTTTCGGGATATGAGAGCTATTCATCAGTTGAGTCAACGGTGATTGCAGAGTACAGACAACAGCAGTATGAAAAATATATAAATGAATTAGTGGAAAACAGTAGCATCAATACATATTCAAAACTTGATAAAATACCGTTGAGCAAACCGCTTGCGTGAATTCTGGAGGAAATAAAATGAAACGAATACTAGGAGTTGTTTTAACACTTATTATGCTTATAGCATCGGTGTCTGTTTTAACAGAGCTTGAGTTTACTGTATCTGCGGAGCAAAGCTATTCCGGTACGGTGTACTACGTTGATGCCGATAACGGTGATGATACTAACAGCGGTACATCGCAAAGTGCTGCTTGGCAGAGTCTTGAAAAGGTAAACAGTATAACTCTGCAGCCCGGTGATGCAGTGCTTTTGAAAAAAGGATGTATATGGACAAACACCTTCTTTTATCCCAAGGGTGCTGGGACTTCGTCTGCACCGATAACGATATCGAGCTATGGTAGCGGTGATATGCCTATGATAAAAAGTATGTACGATGATGAGCTTGATGATCTGCCGGAGATGGACGCTGCGCTGTTTTTAAAAAACACAAGCTATGTTATCATAGACGGCTTACATATAACTAACGGTACGCCGGGTACGGGTACGCAATATGTTGTAAGAGTTGCTTTGAATAATAATTACACCTCTTACGGTATTGAGATCAAGAACTGCTATATCAACGGCTCAAATACAAAAAACTGGTCAACAGCATCTAAATCCGGACTTTCGGGAATTACTGTTTCAAGTGATACCTACAACGGATATATAGGCAGTTTACTTGTTGAGAATAATACGATCGTAAATTGCAAATCGTTAGGTATCAGTATTAACGGTTCTGTAAGCGGAAGCAATAAGGATGGAAGCATTAATTCAAAATCGGGAAAAAATGTTGTTGTGCGCGGCAACTATCTGCAAAACATCGGCAAAGACGGCATATTGGTAAATAACTGTTATGCTCCGCTTGTTGAATACAACACTTGTGATAAGGCACATTCTTATGCACAGGCATCTGCTCACGTTGCTATCTGGCCTTTCGCCAGCCACAGCGCATTACTTCAGTATAACGAGGCATTCAATACTCAGACTATTTATGACGGTCAGGGCTTTGATTGTGATTATCAATGCTATAATACTATCTTCCAATACAATTACAGTCATAATAATGAAGGCGGATTTATGCTCATCTGCTGCGAGCCTACCGATTGGAACAATTCATATGCATGGAATGTCGGTTCAATTGTGCGGTATAACATCTCGCAGAATGACTATCATTATGTATTCAGCCTTATCGGCGCAATAGACGATACACAGATATATAACAATACAATATATTCAAAGTGGGCTTTGTCTACAAGCAACGCATACATTTTTTACACGTGGACAAGAGGCGCGTCAAAACTTACAGGCAGAAGTTATGCCAATAATACTTTGATAGCCAACAACATATTCTATACAAATTCGCATAGAGGAGACGGTCTGGCGAACACCACAAACACTACATTTGCAAACAACATTTCTTACGGAAGATACGCATATTCTGCTCCTTTAAACGGTAGTGAGATCGTTAATTCCTATGGAAATATTTTTGCACAAGATCCTATGTTTATCAATGCAGGCGGTGCCGGCGTTGGAAGATCAAGCTGTGATGCTTACATGCTTTATGATTGCTCTCCTGCCATCGGTGCAGGTATCGTTATAGAGGGTAACGGCGGATACGATTTTTACGGCAACACAGTTTCAGCACAGGATGCTCCGAATATTGGTGCATATAACGGCAGTGGTGTTAAATATAACCGTGAAGATTTTATAATTGATGATAAGTATATGTCGGTAATTGATTTTGAAGATCAGTCTGAAACATATACCGGCACAAGTATCGACAGATTAAATACTGTTACTAATTGCAGCACAAGGATTTCGGACGAATGTGTGAACAGTGCCAACGACAGTACAAAAGCGGTTAAAATCTATTCAAACAGCTCAACGGCAGCAACAAGTGTAAAATTCACTATATATTCGGGAAGCCTGTCCGACTCCACGGGCATACGCTTTTGGGTAAGCGGTAACGGTACCGAGCGTAACGGAAGCATAACCTTTACCACTTCTGATGGCAGCACCTATTCAAAATCCTTTGCAGTTCCTGCAAACGGCGGATATGTCACATTCTCATGGAATGAAAAATACACCGGATCAAATGAGCTTCGTGTTACGCCGGAAATGATGAGCAAGACTACAAATATCACATTCTCCTGCAGGCTGCCGGCTGGACAGAGCTGGTATCTTGATGACATTCAGAAGAATACAGGTGAGTTTGATGATGAAACAGTAAAGCCCGCTTTCTATTATCCCAAGCGTGAAACGGTGCTTGTTGAGGATTTTGAGGGTTATACCGAGGTATCATCACACGGAGGCCACAAATATGGCGGTCCGACCTCCGGTCCGAACGGCGACAGCGGCTCTACTACATACAACGGCTCGAGAGTATATTTTGCAAATTCTGTATCTGCTACAAAAACTGCGGTTACAAGCTATATATCATATTCGGAAACCTTCAAGAAATTAAGAGCTGCATTGTTGCTCGACGGTGCAGAGGGTATCCAGTTTGATATGATAAGCACTACTGTGTATAGCAGCAACGGCGAGCCGCTCAATGATGTCGATGAGTACAAGATATACGATAAAAGAGGTATTTATAAATATACTTTTGAGTCAAGTTCAGTCACCTTTACTTCATCAAGCGGCAGCGTGGTATCTACAAAGAGCTTTTATGTAGAGAATAATGTAGCCGACGGTTACGGTCTTGCAAGAATTGCGCTTGATGAACTTAAATATTACGATAGCACTACAAAAGAGACTTTCTATTTCAAAAATCTTGATGATGAGCAAAAAGAAAAGTGGATTTCGAATATCAGCAAGTTTTTGGTTTCATATACAACTTATGCTACTAATACACCGATGCTTATCATGAACTGGTATATGGATAATATTTGTGTTTACGGTACTTTTTCGGATGATGTTGAGAAAACAACCGTTCTCACAACTACCACTACCACCACAACCACTACAACCACTACAACCACTACAATTCAACCGACAACTACCAAACCGACGACCGTTCTGACTGTGATGTCAACAACTCAGCCTACAACACAGCCCACCATTCCCACCACAACTGTAAAAGCTGTAAATTTTGGTGATGTTAACACGGACGGTAAGATAAACGGTAAGGATGTATTGGCTCTGCGTAAGTATATCGTAAGTCTTGATGATAATATTGATACCGATAACGCTGATTGCAACAAGGACGGTAAAATAAACGGCAAGGATGTGCTTCAGCTTCGCAAATATATCATTGGGCTTGTAAAAGAACTATAAAACACAAAGCTGTGATTGAAAACAATCACAGCTTTGTTCTTTTACCTTATATAAATCTTTAAGTTTAATAGAATGTAGCAACCGGTTCTTCAGGTGCATTTGAGGGAACAAGTGAAATGATATTCATCACAGGACCTTTTGCCTTATAAAGTGCATTTTTCTCAATAGTGACATTTGCAGTAATAACAAACCACTTGTTAGTTTCGCATTTTTCGGCAGCGTCACCCTTTGCAGCAACAGCGGCATACTGAATATCATCAACACAGCAAGTCATAACATGTCTGCCGATTGCAGCAAGTCCTTTCGGCATACGCTTATCCTTTGCGGCTACTCCCTTGAATTTGACTGTTTTACCCTCGTACTTTTCTGTTTCCTCCATCATATCACGGTACCAGATAGCATAATCCTCGTCTTTTATAACTATTACATCTGCATTGATATCAAATGGCAATGGATCTTCAATATCATCATAATCAACGGTGCCGTCTGTGTATTCATAGCAGATATCAGCACGCCTTGAAAGACCGCGCACGATCTTATGAAATTCCATTTTGTCGAACTCAGGGGAGAAACGGTTGAATATTGCGACATCGCAGTTTTGCAATTTGTTTGCAACCATCTGTCGCATATTTGAATTATAATTTAAAAATGTTGTTGCATCTGCAAAAAACATTTCCTGATAAATAAGCCAGCCGTCCGGCATAGCCATATAAATATCCTCAAGCGGCCACATACCGTTACATTCAATAACTATCTTCTTTGGCTTGTAGTCACGGTAAAGTCCGGCAAGTGTTGCAGTGGTGAATTCGTCCTTATCTTCAAATGTATGCACACAAACATTTTTTGAAGCAAAGCGGGAAGCATCATATTCTATCTCACCTTCTTCGCAGATAAGCAAAAGTATTTTTTCGCCGTCACAAAAACGCTTGTCTTCCAATGTGCCTTGAATGAAGGTGGATTTGCCACCTTCAAGAAAGCCGGTAAATAAATAAACAGGTACTTCCATGTCTTTCACCTTATATTCCGAACAACTCACAAAGAGCGGGTTCATTTATTTTAGAGCCGATAACGCAAAGTCTGCCGATTACATCAGCTTCACCTGTGCGGACATCACACTCTCCCGGTACATAATCAAAATATATCCATTCATCGTCTGCTGCAACGATGCCCTTTGCACGAAGAATAACTCCGTATTTTTCTTCATCCTGTAAAGCAGAAAGCGCGGTTTCGATTTCCTTTGCAGTGAACTTTTTAGCAGTTTCTTTGCCGAAGCTTGTGAATATCTCATCGGCGTGATGATGGTGGTGATGTTCGTGCTCATGATCGTGGCATCCGCAATCGCAGTCATCATCGTGGTGATGGTGGTGATGCTCGTGCTCGTGATCGTGGCATCCGCAATCGCAGTCATCATCGTGGTGATGGTGGTGATGCTCGTGCTCATGATCGTGGCATCCGCAATCGCAATCATCATCGTGGTGATGGTGATGATGCTCGTGCTCAAGATGTGAAAGCTCTGTTTTCAGTGAGTTTTTCTGATAAATTGCATCAAGTATCTTCTCACCGCTGATATCGTCCCAATCGGTAGTGACAATAACCGCATCCTTGTTGTGTTCACGCACAAGTGTAATTACAGCATCTATTTTATCCTGCGAAAGTGAAGCGGTATGGCTTAAAATAATAGAAGTAGCGTTTTCAATCTGATTATTGAAAAATTCACCGAAGTTTTTCATATACATTTTACATTTTTTGGCATCAACAACAGCAGTGCAACCGCAAAGCTCAAGCTCGACTTCTGCGTCTTTAACAGCACGCATGACATCCGAAAGCTTGCCGACACCTGACGGCTCGATAAGTATGCGGTCCGGCTCAAAACGCTCAAGTACTTCTTTTAATGAGGCAGAAAAGTCTCCTGCCAATGAGCAGCAGATGCAGCCGGAATTCATTTCGTTTACCTGAACACCGGAATTCTTCATAAATCCGCCGTCAATACCGATCTCGCCGAATTCATTTTCGATAAGAACGAGTTTTTCGCCCTTATAGCCTTCGGCTATAAGTTTTTTTATAAGAGTGGTCTTTCCGGCGCCTAAAAAGCCTGAAAAAATATCTATTTTAGTCATATATACACAACTCCTTTTTTATATCCTAATAAAATAGTATAACCCCTCTTTGATCCAATTTCAAGTGATTATATGTGAATTTTTAAAATCCGCCCGAAGAAAATTCGGACGGATCTTATTTTAATCAACTACATCTATTTTGATATTGCCACTTGTGGTTTTAATACTGCAATCACCAACATATGCGTGTGATGAAGGTACTTTGACATTACCGCTTACGGTCGAAGTAATAAAGTTTTTAGGTGACATCAGCGTGCCGCTTATCTCTCCGCTTGTTGTTTTAAGATCAAGGGTGCCTGCATCACAGCGATCAAGCTCTATGTCACCGCTTACTGCGCTACATTCTGTATTGCCGATCGTGATAACCGACGAAAGTTTTATGTCGCCGCTTGTGGAGCTAACAGTCATTTCGTTAGCAGCTATATTTTGAAGCTTGATTTCACCGCTTGTTGATTTTACCGTTGCTTTGCCAACAGCCTTGCTGTTGCTGATAATATCTCCGCTTGTACTTTTGATAATCAGGCTGTTTTCTGTGTTGGAGTTGAAGGTGATATCACCGCTTGTTGAAATTACTGTTGCTTCGCTGAAAGTAAATACCTCATCCGCATAAATATCACCGCTTACCGATTTAAGATACAGCATATTATACGTATCCTGCGGAAGATATATGCTGACATCAAGGTCGATGCTCCACCAGATGCCTATATGTTTATACCATGGACGGTTATCGGTGCGCTTTATTATAAGTGTGTTGTTTTCAACCTGAATATCATTTACTATATTGTCGCTTTCGCCGCATACGACTTTGCACTTTCCGTCTGTGCTTTTTAGAAGTCTTACATCACATTCAACATCGTTTATCGCAATATCGTTAAAGGTTTCTTCGATATTGTAAGTGTTGGTTTCAAAGGTTTCCATATTAAGCTTTGAAAAGTCAAAACGCAGTATTGAGAATGAAATCACTGTGAGCAATAGTCCGGTCGCTATGCAACAAACTGCGATTATAATTGCCACTCTTTTACCTTTACTCATTTTACCTGCCCCTTTCCGGTTGCTTTTTTAAAGACGAATTTTGTGAATATGCAGATCCTGTATGTTACAATGTTGAAGACAAAAAACAATAGTATCGCAATGCCTGCCGAGATAAGCCCTGTACCTAAAAGCAACAGTGCCTGCGGATAATTCTGTGCAAAGATAAACAGTACCGCCCCGCCCAAAATTCCGCATATTGCTGCGGCGGCAAAGGACAAAACGATCGCATACAGTACAATAACTACTGCCCATATCACGATATATACTGCAAGAAGTACCGCAAAAGCAGCTATTAAAAGTGAGAGCCATATCGGAGAACTGACAGCGAGCAGAACTATCTCCCATACCCGCCATTTTCTTTTGCTAGGCGATTTTTCAACAGATACATCCGACATAATCTGTGATACTATTTCATCTACCGTTCCTATCTGCTCAATTGCCTGCTCTTGCGAAAGACCGTCCTCAATATAGTCATCAATGATCTCGCTGTAATAATCTAGCGATTTTTCAATATCAGTCTGCGGCAATGCGCTTATTCTTTGCTTTACTTGAGTGAGAAACTGCTCTTTGTTCATTCTTCTTCCTCCTTGGTAACAAACTTATATATCGACATTATTTCTTTCCATTCCTCTGTGAAAGCGGAGATGCGGTCAAGACCGTTCTTTGTTATATGATAGTATTTACGCAATCTGCCGTTATGCTCAACAGAGCGTACAGTAAGACATTCAGAGGCTTCAAGCCTGCGTAGTATAGGATAAAGTGTGGATTCCGACACCGTTACATATGGCTTGATATCTTTGATTATCTTGTATCCGTACGAATCCTCACTTTTGATCGCAGCGAGAACACATATATCAAGTAGTCCGCGTTTGAGTTGTATATCCATACAATACCTCCTTTTGTGATATACTATACAACACATAGTATTGTTTGTCAAGAGGTATTTTGAAAAAATATCCGTTGAAAACATATAGCGTTTGGGGTATAATTAAAGGGAATAAAGAGAAGGTTTTATTTTTTATGTGGAATTATATTAAATCGTGTAATAAGCCGATAGTGCTGTATGGTATGGGTAGCGGCGCTGATAAGATAATAAGAGAGCTTGACGAGAGGGATATAAGAATATCAGGCATATTTGCGTCGGATGAATTTGTAAGAGGTCATTCGTTTCACGGCTTTAAGGTAAAAAAGTACAGTGAGATCAAGGAAGAATTCGGTGAAGTTTTGGTGCTTGTCTGCTTTGGCACGCATCGCAGCGAGGTTATTGATAATATAAAGCGTATTTCAAATGAGCAAGAGGTGCTCTTGCCCGACGTTCCCGTTATCGGCGGCGGTTTGTTTGACAAGGAATATGCGTCTGTTCACCGAGGCGAGCTTGAATTTGTATATTCACATCTTTTCGATGATCTGTCTAAAAAGACCTTTGAAGATTGTATCAATTACCGTTTGAGCGGTAATATTTCGTATCTGTTTGACTGCGAAAGCACGCCGAAAGAAGCGTATGAAACAGTAGTTAAGCCCCAAAAGAACGATATTTTTTTAGATCTGGGTGCATACAACGGTGACACGGTTGCAGAATTTATACAATATTGCCCCGATTATAAAGAAATAATTGCCGTTGAGCCTGATCGCCGCAGTTTCAGAAAGCTGACGGAGGCAACTAAAGAGCTGAGGAATATCAAAACGCTCAATGTCGGTATCTCACACAGCAGGACTACGGTACGTTTTGAGCAAAATGCCGGCAGGCAGTCTAAGATCGGAAAAGGCGAAGAAATACCCGCCGAGAGTGTTGACAGTATTTTAAGCGGCGGCAAGGTTGATTTCATTAATGTAGATGTAGAGGGTGCAGAATCGGATATGATAAAGGGTGCAAGAAATACTATTTTACTGCATCGACCTAAAATGCTGATAAGTGCGTATCATCGCACCGAAGACTATTTTGCAATTGTTAAATCGGTGCTTGATATTAGGGACGATTATAAAGTATATATGCGTCATTTTAAGAGCGTTCCTGCATGGGATACAGTGTTCTATTTTGTATAAAAGAGATAAGGAGTTTTTGTTTTGCCTAAATTTTGTCCGCTTTTCTCCGGCAGTAAAGGAAACAGTACATATGTTGCCACAACCGAGGGAGCAATTTTAATAGACGCAGGTGTGTCTGCAAAAAAACTTTGCTGTGCACTTCAAGATGTCGGTGTATCCCCTGATTTTATCAAGGGTATATTTATTACGCACAGTCATAGTGACCATATCGGAGGGCTCAGAGTATTTGCAAAGAAGTATAAAATACCGGTTTATGCCACTGCAAAAACAGTTGCAGCACTAAAGAAATGTGACGGCTTTGAGTGTATTACTTTAAACGAGATTAAAGATAATATCGAGCTTGCAGGAATGAGTATTTCGTATTTCTCAACTCCGCACGATTGCCCCGGCAGCTGTGGATATATCATATCGGCAGACAGCAGGAAAATAGCGGTATGTACCGATGTAGGTAAGGTTACCGATGATATACATAATGCGCTATGCGGCTGTGATCTTGTTATGCTTGAAAGCAATCATGATGTTCTGATGCTAGAAAGCTGCGCCTTTTATTCATACGATTTAAAGCGGCGTATTTTAAGTGATAACGGTCACCTTTCAAATAATGCCTGTGCAGGCGAGGTAGTGCGTCTTGTCGAGAGCGGAACAACAAGATTTGTGCTTTCTCATCTGAGTGAGAACACTAATCTGCCCGAACTTGCACTTGAAACAGTACGCACAAATATGTCACTTTCGGGATATGTTGAAGATGTAGATTATTCTCTTTGTGTTGCATCTCCATCAAATAACCGTGTTATTATCATATAGGAGATATTTATGCAATCAGTAACAATAATAGCCGTAGGCTCATTAAAAGAAAAATATCTGCGTGATGCAATGGCAGAGTATTCAAAAAGACTGTCTGCTTTTTGCAAGTTTAATGTAATTGAGATAGCCCCCGTGCGTATTCCGGAGTCACCTTCGCAAGGTGAGATATCGTCAGCGCTTCAAAAGGAAGGTGCAGCGATACTTTCAAAAATCCCCAGGGGTGCGCAAACGGTTGCTATGTGTATTGAAGGGAAGCAGCAAAGCAGTGAGCGACTTGCACAGACTATAAGCAATAATGCAGGTAATTTCGGAAGCATAGTATTTATCATCGGCGGCTCGCATGGACTGTGTGATGAGGTGAAGAAAAAGAGCAATATCCGTTTATCAATGTCGGAAATGACCTTTCCGCACCAGCTTGCCCGTGTTATGCTCACAGAGCAGATATACCGTGCTTTTATGATCAATTCTAATAACAAGTATCATAAATAGGCGAAAAATAATAAAAATAAATAAAAACAAAAGAATTTAATAGGTAATTTGAATTTTTGGCGAAAAAAGCGGTAAAATGCTTGTTTTTGCAATTTGAAGTTCATATGACCATATGATATAATCAAGTAAACTCAATTGAGATAGTGATGAACTTATCGTTAAAAGGCGAGGTGATTTCAAAATGTATCAACAGTTAATGCCGGGAACTAACACTCCGTACAATAATGAACTGAGTGCGTTCAGTATGTTCGATCAAATGATAGCCGCAACCGGAGGATTGTCATTAGCGCAGGTGTGTTCAATAACCGGTATTGAGCCTACCACGGTACAAAACTGGGTAAAACGAGGGTTTATTGCTAATCCGGTACGCAAAAAATATCATCAGCGTCAAATTTCGAGAATATTGATTATTAATGCATTGCGTGAATGTATGCAGCTTGAACAGATCGTAACGCTGCTGCGTTATCTTAACGGTGATGTTGAGGATTCAAGCGATGACAATATAAGCGAATGTGAGCTGTATGATTACTTTTGCAAAATAACGAGCTGTATTGATATCGAAAAAGGTATCTCAAAAGAGAAATCAGATTTTATTATCAAAAGCACGATACAAGGTTTTAAGGGCCCTCATAGCGACTCTTATCAGCGCTTGTATAAAACTCTTTCGGTTGCAGTATGCGCATACATAGCCGGAAGATATAAAAAAGAGGCTGATTTGCTGTTTAATCAGCTTGAAGTATGAGGTAGGGGGAATGTTTTATGGAATGGTTCGCAAACTGGTTTAATGACCTGACTTCATTGCAACAGATATTTGCGTGCGTGGCAATTCCGGCAACGGTGATACTTGCTATTCAAACTATATTACTGTTGTTTGGTTTTGGTGAACACGATACCGATCATGATATGGATTTAGATCATCATGGCGATATTGATCACGGTCACGACGGTGCCCATCATAGTGACGGTGTTCGTATATTTACCGTGCGAGGACTTGTTGCAATGTTCGCAGTCGGCGGTTGGCTCGGTATAGCAGCGGTTGATTTAAATGCCGGAAGTCTTATTGCTTCTATTGTTGCGATAGTATCGGGAATAGGTGCGCTGTTTTTGGTAGCATTTCTTTTAAAGCTTATGCTGAGTTTGCAGGAAACAGGAAATCTCGATCCAAAAAATGCAGTTGCACACACCGCAAAGGTATATATCAAAATACCTGCGGCAAGACAAGGGGTCGGCAAAGTGACATTCACATTGCAGGACCGTTTTGTGGAAATGGATGCTGTCACCGATTATGACAGCGATATTAAATCAGATGCTATGGTACAGATAGTGTCGGTATCGGATAATGTGCTTGTTGTCCGTCCGCTGAATGTATCATAATATAAAAGCATTATTTAAGGAGGAAAATATATGTCACTCAACATTATCATTGCAATCACAGTTATTGCAGTACTTTTGTTCACACTTTTGCTCGTAGCACTTACAAGATACCGTCGCTGTCCGTCAGATAAGGTGCTTGTTATCTACGGTAAGGTCGGCACAAACAAGGACGGCACTAACCGCAGCGCTAAATGTATCCACGGTGGCGCAGCATTTATCTGGCCGATCATTCAGTCATACGAATATCTGGATCTTACACCTATGTCGATCAACGTTGACCTTACAAACGCACTTTCACACCAGAATATCCGTGTAGATGTTCCCTCTCGTTTTACTGTTGGTATTTCTGTTGAGCAGGGTGTAATGCAGAATGCGGCAGAGCGTCTCTTGGGTCTCCGACTTAACGAGATTCAAGAACTTGCAAAGGATATCATATTCGGTCAGCTCCGTCTTGTCATTGCAACGATGGATATTGAGGAGATCAATACCGACCGTGATAAGTTTCTTGAAGCAGTTTCACACAATGTTGAAACCGAGCTTAAAAAGATCGGTCTTCGCCTTATCAACGTAAATGTAACAGATATCACCGATGAATCAGGTTATATTGAGGCGCTCGGTAAAGAGGCAGCTGCAAAAGCTATCAACGATGCAAAGCGTTCGGTAGCTGAGAAAAACCGTGACGGTAGTATCGGTGAGGCAGTAGCAGTTAAGGATCAGCGTATCTCTGTTGCAGAGTCAAACGCAACCGCTATTGCAGGTGAGAATGAGTCTAAAGCAGCAGTAGCGCTGTCAGACGCTATTCGCCGTGAAAAAGAAGCAGAAGCACAGCGCAGAGCGGTTGCTGCAGAAAAGATCGCTGCGGCTAAAGCTCTCGAAGAGGCATATGCAGCAGAGCAGCAGGCAGAACAGGCTCGTGCAGAACGTGAGCTTGCAACCAAGCAGGCCGATATCATCACTGCAGCCAAAATCGAAAAGGAACGCAAGGAACTTGAAGCAGAGGCAGAAGCAGAGCAGAAACGCCGTAAGGCAAAGGGTGAAGCTGATGCTATCTATGCAACGATGGAAGCACAGGCACGAGGCGTTCAGGAGATACTCGAAAAGCAGGCTGAAGGTTTCAAAAAGATCATCGACGCAGCCGGCGGAGATGCATCTGCAGCGGTTCAGCTTATGCTTGTTGATAAGATCGAAGAGCTTGTTAAAATTCAGGTTGAAGCAGTTAAGAATCTTAATATTGATAAGATTACCGTTTGGGATTCGATGGGCGGTGAGAATTCTACATCAACAACTGCAAACTTCCTTTCAGGTATTATGAAATCTGTTCCGCCGCTTAATGAAACACTTAAAATGGCAGGAATCAAGATACCCGAGTTTTTAGGAACCGAGATAGAAGAAAAGCCGAAGGATCAGATAACGGTAACTGCTGAGCAGACAGAAGAATAAACAAACAAAAACTCCAACATTCTAAAGAATGTTGGAGTTTTGATTTTATTCTTACATTGCAGCGTCGTCTACATAAAGAACTCTTACGCCGTCTTCCTCAACAGCCGGTGCTTCCGGCTCGGGATTGTTGCGCTTTGTAAGGAATTCCTTTGCAACCTGCGGGAATAATGCGTATGAAAGCACATCTTCATCACTCTTGATAAGATCCTTTGCTTCCTCACGGTATTTCTCAAGCTCGGGTTCGAGCAAGTCAGCAGGACGGCAGGTGATAGGTTCTTCATCACCGATAGCCTTCTTGCGTACATCTTCATTTACCTTACCGGGAACTGCGCCGTAATCACCGTGCAGAATACCCTTTGATTCTTTGGTAAACATCTTATAGCGCTCGCCTGAAATTACATTCAGAACTGCCTGTGTACCAACGATCTGGCTTGAAGGAGTTACGAGCGGCGGATAACCAAAGTCCTCTCTTACACGCGGAACTTCTGCAAGTACATCATAGTACTTGTCAAGAGCGTTAGCCTGCTTGAGCTGTGATATCATATTTGAAAGCATACCGCCGGGTACCTGATAGATAAGAGTGTTTGTATCAACGCTCAATACTTTAGGATCAAGTATGCCCTGCTCCTTGAGCTTATCCGCAACTGTACGGAAATGTGCAGCAGCCTCTGAAAGCTTGTTGAGGTCAAGACCAGTATCACGATCTGTGCCCTGCAAGGTAGCAACAAGCGCTTCAGTTGCGGGGTTTGCTGTACCGTTGGCAAGCGGAGAAAGCGCACAGTCAACGATATCAACACCTGCTTGAGCAGCCATAAGATATGTCATATCGCCGGTACCGGTGGTGTTGTGAGTGTGAAGGTGGATCGGCACGCCGACCTTTTCCTTGAGCTTCTTAACGAGTGAGTAAGCATCATAGGGGAGAAGAAGGTTAGCCATATCCTTGATACAGATAGTATCAGCACCCATTTCAGCAAGGTCACAAGCGAGGTTTACGAAATAATCCTCATCGTGAACAGGGCTTGATGTGTAGCTGATAGCAGCCTCGCAGATACCACCGTATTTCTTTGTTGATTCAATAGCCTGACGAACATTGCGCTTGTCGTTGAGTGCATCGAAAATACGAATTACATTGATACCGTTTTTGATAGAAAGACGGCAGAATTCATCAACAACATCGTCTGCATAATGCTTGTAACCAAGGATATTCTGACCTCTGAAAAGCATTTGCAAATTAGTCTTGGGCATATGGGATTTCAAAAGACGGAGTCTTTCCCACGGATCTTCGTTGAGGTAACGCATACATACATCAAATGTAGCACCGCCCCAACATTCAAGTGACCAGTACCCCATATTGTCGAGCATTTCGCATGCGGGAAGCATATCTTCAATACGCATACGAGTCGCTGCCTGCGACTGATGTGCGTCACGAAGTATGGTATCGGTAATTTTAAGCGGATTTTTAGCCATTTTTATTTACCTCCCATTAACCGAATATTGAGATAAGAACGCCTGCTGCGATAGCAGAACCGATAACACCGGCAACGTTCGGACCCATAGCGTGCATCAGAAGGAAGTTTGAGGGATTTTCCTTTTGACCTACTACCTGTGATACACGTGCAGCCATCGGAACTGCGGATACACCTGCTGAACCGATAAGCGGATTGATCTTATTCTTGAGGAACAGATTCATGATCTTTGCAAAGATTACGCCTGCTGCGGTAGCAACACCGAATGCAACTACACCGAGGATGATGATTTTGATAGTCTGCAACGAGAGGAATGTAGTTGAAGTAGCGGTTGCACCAACAGTAACACCGAGGAATATTGTAACGATATTCATAAGCTCGTTCTGTACTGTCTTTGAAAGACGCTCTGTAACACCGCTTTCCTTAAAGAGGTTACCGAGCATCAAAGAGCAGATCAGCGGACCTGCTGAAGGTACGAGCAAGGTAACAAACAATGCAATTGCGATCGGGAAAATGATCTTTTCACGCTTTGAAACCATGCGAAGCGGCTTCATAACGATTGAGCGCTCTTTCTTAGTTGTGAGTAGCTTCATAATAGGCGGCTGGATAACCGGAACGAGCGCCATATATGAATATGCAGCAACTGCAATAGGTCCGAGAAGGTCGGGGGCAAGCAGTGATGTTGTGAAGATAGCAGTCGGGCCGTCAGCTCCGCCGATAATACCGATAGAGCCTGCTTCTGCACCGGTAAAGCCCATAAGCGAGGCGATGATAAATGTGCCGAAAATGCCGATCTGAGCAGCTGCACCGAGAAGAAGTGACTTCGGATTAGCAATAAGCGGCTCAAAGTCGGTCATAGCGCCTACACCGAAGAAAATAAGGCACGGATAGATACCGAGCTTAACACCGAGGTAAAGGTAGTCAAGAAGACCTGCTGAAACATTACTTCCGATCTCAACCGAATTAAGCACTGCCTGACTTACACCTGCATCGGCAAGCTCATTGTACAATTCTTGTGTATATGCTCCACCGCCGAAAAGCTCCCAGTTTACATGACCACCTGCGTATAGGATTTCATGGAACATATCTGTGCCGGGGAGGTTTGTAAGCAACATACCGAATGCGATAGGCAAAAGGAGCAACGGCTCAAACTTTTTAACGATTGCAAGATAAAGTAACACACAGCCGACAAGCAGCATTACAAGCATATCCCAATTTGATGAGATAGCACTACCTATCGTATAAAAGCCGGTGCTTTCAAGAAAATTCATTATAGCATCCATTGATCAAGTCCTCCGGATGTTACGCAATTACACACAAAAGTGAGCCAGACTCAACAGAAGCGCCGTTCTGAACGCTTACCTGTGCAACAGTACCATCGCACGGAGCCATAATTTCGTTTTCCATCTTCATAGCTTCAAGGATAAAGAGAACGTCACCCTTCTTAACAGCTTTACCTTCAGAAACATTTACTGAAAGGATTGTGCCGGGCATCGGACTTTGAACCTTTTCGCCGCCTGCGGGAGCAGCGGCAGCAGGAGCCGGAGCCGGAGCAGCAGCGGGTGCCGGTGCTGCAGCAGGAGCAGCCTTTACTGCAGAAGCGTCGATTTCTTCAACTGCGATTTCATATGCAGTTCCGTTTACGATAACTTTATAGTTTTTCATGATTTTTCACCTTTCTTTAATTGGTTAATTTTACACTCTTTTGATTGATACGATACGGATAGCAGAAACATCCTTACCCATCTGTTCAGCGATTGCTGCTGAAACAGCTGCGACAAATTCTTGTCTGTTAGCCGGTAAGTCGTTCGCAGCAGAGGTAGGAGCGGCAACAGGTGCTGCAACAGCAGCAGGAGCGGCTTCTTCCTTTTCTCCGAATAACTTCATGACTTTTGAAAGTATTGTGCAAAGCAATACTATACAAACCAATCCCGCAAAAACAATGCCTACACCCAATGCGCAAACGAGCATTATATCGCCGGAACCGAGCACTACAGAACCGTCCATAGTTGCTGAAACATTGATATTCATCTAAGCTTACACCTCCGTTTTTAATATGTAATAAAAAATACATATTTGGCTTTATTATACTAAAATGTAAATGTTTTTTCAAGAGTTTTTTGACAAATAATTATCAAAGATATACTTTTTATCAGTTGTCACAAAAATTAATCGGTATTTATGCTTAATAAGTGAATTTGCACAATACAGAGGATATAAATCCGCTTGACTTTTACAGTTTAGTGTGTTAAAATTTTTGTGTATTAAAGTGATAATACAAAGGAGAATGTATATGGTAGATAAATTAAGGACCGAAAGTACCGATGAACTTTTTCGTGCTATATTAACACTCGAAACAGTTGAGGAGTGCTATGCGCTTTTTGAGGATCTTTGTACTGTCAAGGAAATAATATCTATAAGACAGCGCTTTGAAGTTGCAAAAATGCTGATGGATAAGTGCAGCTATAACGAAATAGTTGAAAAGACCGGCGCAAGCACGGCTACCATCAGCCGTGTTAACCGTTCGCTTGTTTACGGTAATGACGGATATTCACTTGTTTTTGACCGTTTGAAGGAAGCTAAAGATGTATAACAGCTTTGCATATGTGTATGACCGTTTGATGAGTGATATTGATTATGATGCATTATGTGAGAATACGTTATCGCTTTGCAAAAAGTACGGTCATACTCCGTCTTTGGTGTTGGACGCTGCTTGCGGTACCGGAAGCTTTACGAAATGCCTTGCAGACCGTGGTTTTGATGTAACGGGTGTCGATTTATCTGAAGAGATGCTTTCTGTTGCAAGCGAAAGGGTAGACAGCAGCGTGCTGCTGCTTTGTCAGGATCTGTGCGAGCTTGATCTTTACGGTACGGTAGATACTGCGTTTTGTATGCTGGACGGATTCAATCACATCCTTAATAAGCGTGAGCTGAAAAAAGCGATAAGCAAAATTTCATTGTTCACCGAGCCCGGTGGATTGCTTATTTTTGATGTCAATACTATATATAAGCACAGACGGGTGCTTGCAGACAACACCTTCGCCTGTGATTATGACGATATCTATCTAGTGTGGCAGAATGAATGTCATTCAAACACCGTTGATATTTATCTTGATTTCTTCTGCAAAAATGATAACGGCTATAATCGTATGTCCGACAGCTTTTCGGAGCGAGCATATTCCGTTAGTGATATTTCGGAAGTTCTCATGGATGCTGGATATGAGATACTGGAAATATGTGATTTTGATACTATGGGAGAGCCTCATAAATATTCCGAAAAGCTTATTTTTACTACCAGAAAGGTTCGTTAAATCTATTATGAGCAAAATTGTAAGATTTATATCATCAGACGGTCAGCTTTGTGCTACTGCCATTGATTCGACTGAGATAGTTGCAAAGGTTGAAGAGTATTTTCAACCGTCGGCAGTTATAACTGCGGCGCTTGGCAGACTGGTTACTGCCGCTTCACTTATGGGCGACCAATTAAAAGGTGAGAATGACACCATAACATTGCGTGTACGGGGCGATGGCCCTTCCGGTGAGCTTTGCGCCGTAGCAGATAGCAGCGGAAATGTACGCGGTTGTGTTCAGAATAGTATCGTTGAGATACCGCTTAAACCCAACGGCAAGCTTGATGTCAGCGGTGCTGTCGGTCACGGTATGCTTTTTGTTACCAAGGATCTCGGTATGAAAGAGCCATATAACGGTGCTGTCGAGCTGATATCGGGGGAAATAGCAGAGGATATTGCAGCATATTACGCACAGAGTGAGCAGATACCCACTGTCTGTGCGCTGGGAGTGCTTGTTAATCCCGATCTGTCAGTCCGTGCAGCAGGCGGATATCTTATTCAGCTTCTGCCGTTTGCTACCGATGAAGTTATAACAAGGCTTGAAAAGGCGATTGAGCGGATACAGCCCGTAACTGCAATGATAGACGAGGGAATGTCTGCGGAAGATATGATAAAGTCAGTGCTTTGCGATTTTGAAATGGAGCTTCTGGATACAAGAGAATGTGCATATAAATGTAATTGTTCGAGGGAAAAAACTATCAGAGTTTTAAAGTCGATAGGAAAAGAGGAACTCGAAAAATTAGCTGATGAACAGGCGACAACAGAGGTGAATTGCAAGTTCTGTAACAGTAAATATGTGTTTACTTCCGAAGAATTAAGGGCAATTTTCCACACTTAAAATTTTTTTAAAAAAATTTGAAAAAAACACTTGACAAATACTTGTGCCTGTGGTATTATATCAAAGTCGCCTGAGGGCATAACCAATAAGGCACAGCATATCGTGGGAGCATAGCTCAGCTGGGAGAGCATCTGCCTTACAAGCAGAGGGTCACAGGTTCGAGCCCTGTTGTTCCCACCATGTGGCTCGGTAGTTCAGTTGGTTAGAACGCTAGCCTGTCACGCTAGAGGTCGTGGGTTCGAGCCCCATCCGAGTCGCCAGCATATGCCTCTGTAGCTCAGTTGGTAGAGCAGGG
>JAFPAK010000396.1 GCA_017390825.1 Clostridia bacterium | reverse complement strand
GCTATTACAGCGGGTCTTGATAAGTGTCCTGTTCGATGGCTTGTTGATGATTGCATAAAATTTGTCGAAAGGGAGATAAGGCGAGGCAACAAATATGACGGTATAATTATGGACCCGCCTTCCTACGGTAGAGGTCCTAATAAAGAGGTCTGGAAGCTTGAAGATGAAATATATGATTTTGTTGAAAAGTGTACCTCTATAATGTCTGATGATGCAAAGTTCATGATGATTAATTCATATACCGCTGGGATTTCGCCATCGGTGATGGAATATATTTTGAGCATTTCCGTAAAAGATAAGTTTGGCGGATATGTTCAAAGTGACGAGATCGGTCTTAATGTGACCGAAACCGGTATGCCGCTTGCTTGCGGCGGTACGGCAATTTGGAGGGGGAAGAATAGTTGAAGGACAGCATAATTGAAATTGATAATATCTCCTTTTCCTATGATTCGGATGATGACAACGAAGTCAATATTTTATCTGACTTTTCCCTCGAAATCGAGCGTGGCTCATTCGTAGCAATATTGGGTCATAACGGTTCAGGCAAATCCACTCTTGCAAAGCTGATGAATGGACTGAATATTCCGCAGTCAGGCAAGATAACTGTTGACGGATTGGATACCGCAGATGATGAAAATGTATACGAAATCAGAAAAAGAGTAGGTCTTGTTTTTCAAAATCCCGATAATCAGATTGTTGCAACAATAGTTGAAGAGGATGTTGCGTTTGGTCCTGAAAACCTTGGACTTGAGCAATCAGTCATCCGTGAGCGTGTGGATAATGCATTGAAGGCGGTTAATATGTATGAGTACCGTCGTCATGAGCCGCACAGACTTTCAGGCGGGCAGAAGCAGAGAGTTGCTATTGCGGGAATTATTGCGATGCAGCCGGAGTGTGTGGTTTTTGACGAGCCTACTGCAATGCTTGATCCTAAAGGCAGAAAAGAGGTTATGGATATTATCTCTTACCTGCATGATGAACTTGGTAAAACAGTAGTACTTATCACACATTATATGGATGAAGCAGCAAAGGCAGATAGGGTAGTAGTTGTTGACAGCGGCAAAATAATCGCTGATGATACGCCGAAAGCAGTATTTTCGCAGGTTGAATTGCTAAAATCGGTCGGACTTGATGTTCCGCAGCCGACAGAGCTGATATATAAATTAAAAAAAGCAGGAATAGCACCTGATATTGATGTTTTAACAGTCGAAGAATGTGTTGGGGCTATATCGTTGCTTTTGGAGGAAAATAATTAGTGGCACTAATAAAAACTGAAAATCTCAATTATGTGTATTCACCTGACACACCTTTTGAGAAGGCGGCTATCTGCGATATCAATATCGAGATAAACGAGGGTGAATTCATAGGAATAATCGGTCATACGGGTTCGGGCAAATCAACGCTTGTTCAGCATCTAAACGGTCTTATCCGTCCTACATCGGGTAAGATATATGTAGATGGTGTTGATATTTGGCAAGAGCCCAAAAAGATCCGTGATCTGCGATTTAAGGTAGGACTTGTTTTTCAGTATCCGGAATATCAGCTTTTTGACGAAACAGTTAGATCTGATATTGCTTTCGGACCGAAAAATATGGGACTTTCCGAAGATGAAATAAATGAGCGTGTTTTGCGTGCGGCTGATGCTGTAGGCTTAAGCAGAAAATTACTTGATAAATCTCCGTTTGATCTTTCAGGCGGACAGAAGCGCCGTGCTGCACTTGCCGGGGTTCTTGCTATGGAACCCAAGGTTCTCATCCTTGATGAACCTACCGCAGGTCTTGATCCGAATGGTAGAGATACTATTCTTGATCGCATCAAAGAGTTCCGAAAAACCTATAATACAACTGTATTGCTTGTTTCTCATTCAATGGAGGATATAGCAAAGGTTGCCGATCGTGTACTTGTTATGAACAAGTCAAGAGTTCATATGTTTGATTCTGTTGAAAATGTGTTTAAGCATTCAGCTGAATTATCTAAAATAGGACTTAATGTGCCACAGATAACTCAGGTGTTTATGGGACTGAAGGAAAAGGGATATCCTGTCGAAGACAGCGTATATACGGTTGATAAG
>JAFPAK010000395.1 GCA_017390825.1 Clostridia bacterium | reverse complement strand
GCTTAATTTTACCTGTGGCAGTAACTGAAGTTTATGCCGCAGACGGTGTTGCTATGACTGTTAATGGCACAGAATACACCGACCACGGCACAGGCTGGTCGGCGGCGGTAAAGCTTGCAAGCGGTGGCACAGATGTTACAGTTAAGCTTTTTGCCGACTGGATAGCAGATGCCGAAAATGGCTTTGTCTGCCCCGACGGCGGTACATTAGAGGGTGCTTTGTATGTGGGGGCAGGTGAATTTACCCTTGACTTAAACGGATGCACCATTGACAGAAATGCATCTCAAGAGGTGCATGTCTCATCTGTTATTTATGTAGAAGACTGCAACTTTACTGTTGACGATACATCCGAGGAAAAAGACGGTAAAATTACAGGTGGTCATATCGATGCTGGTGGTGGCATTTATGCAAACGACGCTAACCTGACTCTTAATGGGGGAAATATTTCAGGAAATAAGGCGGAAAATGGTGCCGGTGTTTATTTGGATGATTCTAAATTTACCATGAACGGTGGCAGTATTACAGATAATTATGCTACCAAATTTGGTGGCGCAGTTTATGTGTACTGTGAAGATTTTACTATCAATGGCGGTGTTATTGCAAGAAACCATGCGGTTGGTAGTGGCGGTGCTATTCATATAATTGGTGGTGACTTTGTTTATCACGTTTATATGCATGGTGGTGTTATCGAAGACAACTCCACGGATTATAAAGGCGGTGCTGTTTTCGTTCGCCATCGCGGGGAGTTTGTTATGTATGATGGCATTATCCGAAACAATAGAGCGAAAAAAAGTGGTGGAGCAGTATCTACAGAACCACCGGGTGGTGACTACATTCCCAAGAATAGAATAATAATAAGAGGCGGAACTTTTACAGGTAACGTTACTGAAGAGGGTAATGGCGGAGCAATTCATTCGGATGTAGAGAATAGGTTGTATCTTAGCAACTGTACCATTACAGGTAATTCAGCACCTTTTGGTCGTGGCGGTGGTGTTTATATAGATACAAAACATAGCGATGGTATTGCTTTTGGCGGTACAGTTAATATTACAGGTAATACCGCTGTGACAGACCGACTTGATCATGAAAGCAATGTGTATATATATACAGAAGATTTGTCACAGTTAAGGCATGATTATGAAGATTATGGTGCTCTTAATACCGATTCAAAAATAGGTCTGACCTATGGTATGGTAAATTTAAGCGCCAAAACAGAACTAAACGATGGAGATAACTTTACCGAAGAAGTAATAAGTTGCTTTGTCTTGGATGACCCTTATTATACTATTGTTAAAGAAAAGAGAAGCAACGGCAACTACGATTTTTACCTTGGAGAAAACCCTGATTATAGTGTAGACAATCCTTGTATGACTGTAGAAACAAAAGAAAGCGGGAAATTGAATTTCGGAAGTCTCAGACGTGGTTGGGAATACGCAATAGAGCAGGCTGAAAATACAGATGTTATTGTGACTCTTCATACCGATTGGAAGTCGGCAGCAGGGAATTATTCCTATAACGAGGAATCTACACACGGAGGAGGTTTGTATATTCCAAGAAGCTGCAAAAATAATATTACCATTGACTTAAACGGCTATACCATAGACCGTAACCTTGAATCCAAAAATGTATATTTGTTACATAAAGGATTTGTATTCTATGTAGATTGCGCGGGAAGTCTTACAATCACAGACAGCTCCGAGGCACAGACAGGTACAATCACAGGTGGTAAAAATGCATGGCTTTGGAGTCCTCTTGAATCCCGTCTCAACGGCTGTGGCGGTGCGTTTTATGTTGATTACGGCACATTGAAGATAAAGGGCGGAAACATCACAGGCAATACAGCAACATATGGCGGTGCTATCTATATTAATGATAAGGACGATGCTTTTGTCTATATTTCAGGTGGTAAAATATATGGTAATACTGCCGAAGAGGGTGGCGCTATCTATGCAAATAACGGTTACCTTTATGTTGACGGTGGTGAAATTACAGGCAACACGGCGACTAAATATGGCGGTGGTATTTACTGGGATTCTTATAATAAGGTATATTTATCAGGCGGTAAAATTTACGGTAATACGGCAACAGAAATCGGTGGCGGTATTTATGCCGAATTATGTAGCCAATTATTCTTTGGCGGAGATATTCAGGTTATAGAAAACGCAAACGGAAACGTGTATCTGAAGGATGATGAAGGTAATCGGACAGGGATCAATAACTGTTGCGGTCAGTATGGCTCACCCAATAAACCTTTGCGAGAGGGTGCGCGCATAGGTATTCTCTCATCAATGGAAAACGATATGGTAAGCAGTGGCGGCAGCTATTTCAACGAGAGAGATTTTACATATTTCTTTTCTGATCACAGCGGATATTACATCCGATCAAAATATAATCCGAATGTAAAAAGTCATAAATATGTGTTTGAATTCACCCCATGGGGAGATCAAAATGCAAGATATCCTCGTGTTAAATCGGTAAGTGTTAAAAATTCAGAACTTATTGAAAATGCGGAACTTGACTATGATACACAGACAATTACCATAACCGCACGCAATACAAAGAAAAACTACTTTGAACGTATATCTCTTTACAACCTTATCGATTGTACCTACGACAAGGATATATATTATCTTTACGACATGGGAAAATTGCGTGATTTACGCGAGGTGCAGGAATATATGATAATGAGCGATAACGGCACATATGTTCTTTGTACCGTAAAGGTTGTGCCGAGTGGCGGTGCGTGGGCAGACGAGCAGGAGGATGGAGCTATTCCATATGCAATGACAGTAAGCCACGAAGAAACCAAAAAAGAATTTATCGACCCCGATGAAGGCTGGGCATATGCGGTAAGTCAGACCGTTCCGGTTACCATAACCTTGTTTGAACATTGGGTAGCAACAAATGGTGAATTTACGGGAAGCGGTACGGAAGATGGTTGTCTGTATATGGATGATGAAAAGCTTGATATAACCATCGACTTAAACGGCTACACCATCGACCGTGGCTTAAAAGCCGCTGTATCTGATGGCCAGGTGTTTAAGATTGATGATGGTACGCTGACTATCAAAGACTCCATCGGTACCGGTAAAATCACAGGCGGTAACACGAAGGGATATGGTGGTGCGTTCTTGGTAGAATATGGTACACTGCGCATCAAAGGCGGCGAAATCAAAGATAACCATGCAGAATATGGCGGTGCTATCTATTGTAATGATTTAGACGATGCATTTATCTATATTGAGGGCGGTAAATTCGTCGGCAACACAGCTACCGAAGATGGCGGAGCCATTTATATGTATGATGGTTATCTTGAAATAACAGACGGCGAAATCAGTGGTAATACTGCAAAAAACGGTGCAGGTATTTACTGGGAATCTGACAATGCAGCTTTCCTTATAGGTGGTAAAATCATAAACAACAATGCCATAGTCAACGGTGGTGTGTATGTTGAAACGGACGGCGATGTGTATGTGGGTGGTGATGTTACCATTACCGGCAACGGCAACGGAAACCTCTACCTTTACAATGGTGCGGGCATCCGCAACGCTTGTGGTCAGGTGGCAGGCGTTCCCAACAAGCCTCTTTCAGAAGCTGCAAGAATAGGCATCTCTGCAAATGAAAAGGAAGAAATTATCAGCGAAGATGACAGTATGTTCGGCGAGGCTGATTTTGACGTTATCTTCTCGGACAGTAATGGATATTTCATCCGCTCCGTTTATGATGCAGAAGATGAAGGCCATGAGCATAAGCTGTACATCAACTCATGGGGACATGAAGATGCAAGATATCCCCGTGTAAAAACTGTAAGTGTTAAGAATAGTGATATTATAGAAAGTGCAACCATTGACTATGATGAGCAGATTATTACACTGAAAGTTTCTGCAAATAATAAGGAAGCATTAAGATCCGCTGCACTTACAAATCTTATTTCCTACACCTGCGATAAGGATATCTATTATATCGACGGTGCTGACAATAATCGTGATTTAACTGCTTTGCATAAATACAAAACCATGAGTGACAACGGCACTTATGTCATGGTTATCGTTCAGGTTGAATGGATTTGCTCAGAACATACAGATGCAGACAATGACTATGTTTGCGATGATTGCAAAGAATATGTTTTCTCGGATACTACAATAATTGATTATAATGCAGAAACAAAAGAAACAACTGTGTTAGTTACCAAACCGGGCAGATATTCACTTATATTTGCAGACTATGAAAATGAAAGTCTTAAAAATGTGGACATAGTTGAATATGACTTTGCAGAAGGGATCAACACTGTTGTGCAGGAAGTTACAAGCTTTGCTCTTGCAAGCGGTGATAAGGTAATGCTTTGGTACGATATGATTAACCTTGTTCCTGTTTGTGAAGCGTTAACAATTAAATAAGACTTACTTTTATTGAATTGATATTAGGTTGTAAAGCCGTTTGATTTTAGGAATATCTAAAGTCAAACGGCTTTTATATATGAATCATACGTCAATTGTAAAGTGAAATGCAATACTTGTTTGTTTGATTTATATTTTTAAGTATATAAATTACAGGTGCAGACGGGTATTGCATTTTGTTTTTCAAACAAATTTTTAATTTGTCATAGGTTTGTCATAGATGGTTTGATATAATGCAATATTGAAAAATTGTATTTAAATATAGTTCATATTATGGAAGGGGTTTTTGTATGAAAAAACTATGGACGTTACTTTTAGTTTTGGCATTTACTGCCTGCTTAATTTTACCTGTGGCAGTAACTGAAGTCTATGCCGCAGACGGTGTTGTTATGACTGTTAACGGCACAGAGTACACCGACCACGGCACAGGCTGGTCGACGGCG
>JAFPAK010000045.1 GCA_017390825.1 Clostridia bacterium | reverse complement strand
TTGCTAGAATATGTACTGTTCTTGACTGTAAGATAGAGGACTTGTTAGAATTTGTCCCTCCCGAAAAGTAAAAAATCCCGACTTCGCATATGAAGTCGGGATTTTTGTATATAAGGCTTTTCATATTTTTCAGTTTTTGATATATGCTTCAAGACGGTATATCGGTTGACCGAGAGCAGTAAAACGGGCTTCATATTCAGTCATAATATTACCTTCAAAATTGCTGTTATGCAGATCTAATGAAACATTTTTAATAGTATATCCAAAATCTGAAAGCTGCTCAATTGAAAATTCGAACAAGCCCTTGTTATCGGTTTTTTGATGTATTTCAGCATCATCCATAAGAAGATTTTTATAAATACTTAAAAATCTCTTTGCAGTCAATCGATGATTTGCGTATTTAGACTTCGGATACGGGCAGGAAAAGTTAAGATATAAACGGCTGATGGAACAAGGCTTAATGTATCTTTCAAGATACTCTGCACCGCTACAAATAAATCTAATGTTATGTAAACCTTCTTCTCTTGCTTTTTCGCATCCGGCAACGATAACATTATCGCTCTTTTCAACTGCAAGCACGTTAATATCGGGGTTACGTTTTGCCAGTTCGCAGGCAAAGCCGCCTTTTCCGCAGCCTATCTCCAACACAACGGGATTGCCGTTACCGAAAAACTCATTGAAATCTATAAGCTTGTCGGTTGAAACGACACGGCTGTCCTTCTCGCTTTCGCACATAACGGTAAGATATCGGCTGCAATCCTCAATTCTTTTTACAATGTTCTTTTTTCTTCGCATTCTCATAGATTGTTTTCCCACTTATACTTTGTAAGCTGACCAAAATTTTCAAGACTTGGGTAGTTCCATTGACGCAGCACCTCGTATACGCCAATAGCAACAGCATTAGAAAGATTAAGGCTGCGTATCTCCCCCATCATCGGCAAACGGACACAACGCTGGGGATTATTATATAATAACTCCTCGGGAAGCCCTGCTGTTTCCTTCCCGAAAAACAAATAGCAGTTATCCGGATATTCCACATCAGAATGAGTATTTCTTCCTTTTGTTGTGAAAAAGAAATATTCTCCGGGATTTTTCTTGAAAAAATCATCAAGCCCGTCATAATAAGTTAAGTCCATATAGTGCCAATAATCAAGCCCTGCTCGTTTGAGTTTTTTATCATCCACCTCAAAGCCGCAAGGACGGATAATATGCATCCTTGCGCCTGTCGCAGCACAGGTGCGTGCAATATTACCTGCATTCTGCGGTATTTCCGGCTCAACAAGTACAATATTCAGCATTGCCATATTATCTTACCTCTTTGGATTGCAAAATATTTTTTGTAATAAAAACCACATTCCATGAATCTTTGATCTGCTTTGATGCGTCCCAAACGGTACCATCCATATCAAAAATAACCGCTTTGTTCATTTTGTATAATTGTTCCTTTGTTTTTCTATGCACTTTATCAAAAACATTCTATAACAAAACCACCAAAAAATCAATACAAATTTTGAATAACACAAGGCTTTTTTTGAATACTAATAAAAATCTTATGTATAAGGAGAAAATTATGCTTATTACATTCGTTCGTACAGCAGTTTTATATATAGTAGTAATACTTTGTATGCGTATTATGGGCAAACGCCAGATCGGTGAGTTGCAGCCCAGCGAACTGGTAGTAACCATTCTTATCTCCGAACTTGCCTCAATACCTATGCAGGACTTAAATCGACCTGTCACCAACGGAATTATTGCAATATTTACCCTTGTGATACTTGAAATACTGCTTTCTACTCTTGAAATGAAGCTTCCTTTTTTCAAGCGGCTCTTTTCAGGCACAGCTGCAATAGTTATACTCGACGGTAAGATCGATCAAAAAGCAATGAGGAGGCTTCGTATAACGATTGAAGATCTGCAACACGGACTTCGCCAAAGCGGTAGTTTTGCAATTGAAAATGTTGAATGTGCTGTAATGGAAACAAGCGGCAAGCTTTCTGTGCTGCCTAAAAAGGAGTTTGCGCCGCCTACTGCCTCGGAGCTTTCAGTAAATGTTAAGAATTCAGGTTTTCCATTTGCAATTATAATAGACGGCAAGCTTCAACCACAGACGCTGACAATGTCCGGTCTTAAAACTGATGATATTTTTACACGGTTAAAAGAAGAAAACCTATCTATCAAGGATGTGTTTCTTATGACATCAGACAAAAATAAAAAAATCCTTGTTATAAAAAAGGAGATTTAGCTTGTGAAAAGACTTATATGTGTTCCAATACTAGGGGGAATAATAGCTGCTATTATTATATGCGGAATGTCAGGCGCACGCAACTATTCAAACCAAGTGACGCAAATGCTCGAAAAGGCTGAATATGAGATGATACAAGGCAACAGTGAGAAGGCTGCAAAATATGCCGCATCTGCCGAAAAAATATGGGCTGATGCTGAAAAAATGCTTAATATATTCTTATCTCATGCGGATACGGCCGAGGTTGGTATTACACTATCTAAGCTTAGTCCACTTGCACGATACGGAGATCTAAGCGCTTATCTTGCTGAAAGCAACACTGCAAAAGTCCAGCTTATCCATATGTCTGCAATGGAGAGCATAAACAGTTGAAATTAATATTCTTTTATGCTACAATTACCGTAAAATAATGACGGAGAATTGAATATGTTTAATGGTAGGCTTAAAGCAATAACATTCAGCTATGATGACGGTGTTACACAAGATCAAAGACTTATAGAGATTTTAAATAAATATGAGCTGAAATGTACCTTCAATATAAATTCCGGTAAGCTCGGACAGTCCGGATCGCTATTACGTGAGGATGTTACTGTTGCGCACGTCAAGCCTCGTAAAGAAGAAATAGCAAGGATATATAAGGGGCATGAGATAGCAGCTCACACTCTCACTCATCCCGCTTTAAATACGCTTTCCGATGAAGATATAATTAAAGAGGTTGAGTATGACCGCCTGGCACTTTCCGAACATGCAGGCTATGAGGTAGTTGGTATGGCATATCCATTCGGTACACACGCAACAGATGAACGAGTGGTATCATTAATCAAAAATCATACAGGAATAAAATATGCTCGCACTACTACTTCGACTCATAATTTTGATCTGCAAAATGAACTGATCATGTTTAATCCTACCGTATATCATCACGGTGAATGGGATGAAATGTTCCGGTTGGGGCAACAATTTATTGATCTTAACCCCCAAAGACCGCAGATATTCTACATATGGGGTCACGCTTACGAATTTGACATACATAATGACTGGGCAAAATTTGAGGAATTCTGCAAACTCATAAGCGGCAGAAAAGATATTTTTTACGGCACAAACAAAGAGGTATTATTAAATACGCTTTAGATAAAAATTACCCAAGTGTTTTTACACTTGGGTAATCTGTTTTTATCATTATTTGTCTTTAGCAAAGTTCCAAGCACTGCGGCACATATCCTCAATACCAAGCTCTGCCTTCCAGCCAAGCTCTTTATAAGCCTTTTCGGGATTAGCATAGCACTCCGCTACGTCACCGGGTCTGCGTGGACAGATCTCAGTCTTTATCTCGATGCCGTTCACACGGCTAAAGGTATTAACGAGATCGAATACCGAATAACCGCAACCAGTTCCGAGATTGTATGCAAATACACCGGGCTTATCAAGATGCTCAATGGCTTTGATATGACCGATTGCAAGATCTACAACATGGATATAATCTCGCACGCCTGTACCGTCCGGCGTATCATAATCAGTACCGAACACTGTGATAGCATCTACCTCACCCTTTGCGACACGGATGATACGGGGCATAAGATTATTTGGAATGCCATTTGGACTTTCACCGATAAGACCGCTCTCATGTGCGCCGATAGGATTGAAATAGCGAAGAAGCATGATTGAAAACTCATCATCAGCCACAAACAAGTCACGCAGAATATCCTCGATCATTACCTTAGTTGCACCGTAAGGATTTGTGTGTGAAAGAGGAAAATCTTCAGTTATCGGCACAGTTTTTGGAACACCGTAAACAGTTGCAGATGATGAGAATACTATTTTCTTACAGCCGAACTCACGCATTACCTGTAAAAGCGCAAGAGTTCCGCCGATATTGCAATCATAATACTCAAGAGGCTTTTCAACCGACTCGCCTACTGCTTTAAGACCTGCAAAATGAATAACTGCATCAATTTTGTGATCCGTGAAAATCTTGCGGAGACCTTCCTTATCTCGCATATCGGTTTTGTAGAATGCAGGACGAACGCCCGTAATCTTTTCAACACAGTCCATCGACTCCTCTTTGGAGTTGCACAGATTGTCAAAAACAACTACCTCATAGCCTGACTTGATAAGCTCAACACATGTGTGAGAACCGATAAAGCCTGCGCCTCCTGACACAAGAATTTTCATTACTAAAGACCCCGTTTCTTTATATTAACATTGCAAATTTTATTATAGACAATTTTTATAACAAAGTCAACATAATTAAGCCAAAAATCATCGCTTTTTGCATCAATTTTGTATTACTGATAATAATCTACGCAAATCGGGGAAAATTTATTATAAGTATATTACAAATGAGGTAGAGTAATGAAAAAAGTGATTAAAGTAATAATATCATTTATGTTGATACTCTGTATGATGTCGGTATGTGTGACCGATGCTGCTGCACTATCCAAATATGGTTCTCGCGGCGACGAAGTTATAAAAATTCAGAAACGGCTCAAAAGCTGGGGTTATTATGACGGTAATATTGACGGCATATACGGCTCACAGACCAAAAAAGCAGTAATTGCATTTCAGAAGAAAAACGGTCTTACTGCCGACGGTATTGCCGGCAAGAAAACCCTTGCTGCCATAGGTATCTCTTCCGGCGGCAACAGCAACACTAACAGTACCGACTTAAATCTCCTTGCAAGGGTGATATCGGCAGAAGCACGAGGCGAGACATATACAGGGCAGGTTGCAGTTGGGGCTGTAATACTCAACCGTGTTTCCCATGCTTCGTTCCCTGATACTATTGCGGGAGTGGTTTATCAGAAGGGTGCCTTCACCTGCATGACCGATGGACAAATAAATAAGCCGGTTTACGACAGCGCCTACAATGCGGCACGCGATGCACTAAACGGATGGGATCCTTCCGGCGGTGCAATATACTACTACAACCCCAAAACCGCCAAAAGCAATTGGATACGAAGCCGTCCTGTCATAGTGACTATCGGCAACCACGTATTTTGTAAATAGTAATATTTGATTTGTTGACAAAGTCACCGATTTATAGTATCATTATATAGGTCTAAGCGTTCTTTTAAAGAGTTTGTGTGCGGAGGGATGGTTATGAAGGTTGCAGGCATTGTTGCTGAATACAATCCCTTTCACAACGGACATCGCTATCAGATAGATCAAACTAGGGCAAACGGCGCAACGCATATAATTGCGGTGATGAGCGGTAACTTTGTTCAGCGGGGAGATGTTGCGGCTTTTGACAAGTTCCAGAGAGCTAAAGCAGCCTTGAAAAACGGTGTTGATTTAGTGCTCTGTCTTCCAACAGCGGCATCGGTCGCAACTGCACAGAAGTTTGCATCCAGTGCAATTGAATTATTAAATGCTTGCGGTGTATGCGATGTTATCTCATTCGGTTCTGAAAGCGGAGATGCCGACCTTATTAAGACTACCGCAAAAGCATTGCTTAATCCTGAGCTTGACGGCGAAATAAAGACCGCTCTTTCAACCGGTATGAGCTATGCTACTGCACGGCAGTCGGCTTTACAAAAGCTTTATGGTAACAAAATAGCGCAAACTATTGCAAATCCCAATGATCTTCTCGGAATTGAATATGTGCGTGCATTGTATGATTTATCGTCGGACATTATGCCCATTGCGATCAAACGTATCGGTGCAGAGCACGATTCAGATAAAATTTCAGATAGCATTGCAAGTGCGAGCAAGCTAAGAGAAATGATAAGCAACTCTCTGGATATATCAGACTTTTGTCCGTGCAATGAATTCAGTAACGCAGCATCTGTAAATAAGGGTGAGCGTGCAATTATTTCAAGGCTTCGCAGGCTTTCAGCTGCTGATTACGGTCGGCTTTGTGATGTGAGCGAGGGTCTCCACAACCGCCTTTATGATGCGGTACAAAACGGTGAAAGTCTGGATGAGATATACGCACTTTGCAAAACCAAGCGTTACGCTCATTCACGAATACGAAGACTTGTAATAAATGCAGCACTCGGCATTTATGAAAGACCGCATAATAGCTGTATTCGTGTACTCGGATTCACACTTAAGGGTGCAGAGCTTTTAAAGTATATCAAGCAAAACGGCACTTTACCGGTTGTGACATCATATCAGGACGCAAAAAAATACGGCGGTGCAGTTTTATCAGACTTTGAAAATGAAAGCGAATATACCGATTTCTATTCGCTTTTCCAAGAAAGAATTACCCCGTGCGGCGAGGAAATGCGCCAAGCGGTGATAAAAATATGATTCCATCGGAGGAAAAATAAAATGGCTACTATTACAAAAGACACTATTATCGGAGATATTCTTGATATCAATCCCGATGCAGCTCCTATCTTCTTTGATATCGGTATGCATTGTCTTGGATGCCCGCATTCAAGAGGCGAAACAGTTGAAGAGGCTTGTCAAGTTCACGGCGTAGATGTTGACGAGCTTGTTGCAAAACTCAACGCAATTATGTAACTTTATCTTAAATCAGACGACCGTTGTGGCAATGCATTGTTACGGCGGGCTTTGTCTTGTAAAAATACATAATATAAAACTAAAGGTGCGTATTTATGAAAAAAGATGTTATTATCGTTGGGGCAGGCCCTGCCGGTATATTCACGGCGGTTGAAATGCTCCGCAAAGGCTCAAAAAAGAGCATACTTATCATTGAAAAAGGCAAAGCAGTCGAAAACAGAAGCTGCCCTAAAGCCAAAACCAAGCAATGCGTGAATTGCAAGCCTTATTGCCATATCACGACCGGATTTTCGGGGGCAGGTGCATTTTCAGATGGTAAGCTTTCGCTTTCCAGCGATGTAGGTGGTGATCTGCCAAGCCTTATAGGTGAAGATCTTGCGCAGGAAACTATCAATTACACCGACTCTATCTATCTTGAATTCGGTGCAGACGAACATATTGAGGGCGTAAGTGACTACGAGGAGGTCAAGGAGATACGCAAGCGTGCAATCCAAGCCGGATTGCGACTTGTTGATTGCCCTATCCGCCACCTTGGAACAGAAAAAGCACAGAAGCTGTACTATGACATTGAACAGTATCTTCTTAACAACGGTGTTGAGATAAACTTCGGTTGCGAATGCGTAGATGTTCTGATCGAGGACAACGAATGTAAGGGTGTTATTGTAAATACACCTCACGGTCAGAAAGAGATACTCGGCAACGAAATAGTTGTTGCCACCGGCAGACGCGGTGCAGATTGGCTTGAAAAGCTGTGCTCGGAACATAATATCGAACATCAGCCCGGCACCGTTGATATCGGTGTGCGTGTTGAAGTTCGCAACGAGGTCATGGAGACGGTAAACAAGGTGCTTTATGAATCAAAGCTTATCGGTTATCCGCAACCGTTCAAAAACAAGGTGCGTACCTTCTGTCAAAATCCCGGCGGTTTTGTAAGTCAGGAGAATTATGATAATGACCTGGCAGTTGTAAACGGTCACTCATATAAGGATCTTAAATCCAACAACACCAACCTCGCAATACTTTGCTCGCATAATTTCAACTCACCATTCAATCAGCCTATTTTATATGCTCAAAAAGTCGGCGAACTTACCAATATGCTTGCAGCAGGACACATTCTTGTTCAACGCTTTGGTGACATACTTGACGGCAAGCGCACTTGGCCCAAAGAACTTGCACAGTCTAACCTGAAGCCTACCCTGCCCGACGCAGTTGCAGGCGACATTACCGCTGCTATGCCCTACCGTGCTATGATGAATATCATCAACTTTATCAAGGCTGTAGATCATGTTGTTCCCGGCTTTGCGTCAATAGAAACTCTATTGTACTCGCCTGAACTCAAATTCTACTCCAACCGAGTAAAGATGGATACCGATTTTAATACTTCTGTAAAAAATCTCCACTGCCTAGGTGATTCAAGCGGATGGACAAGAGGGCTTATGATGGCATCCGTAATGGGTGTACTTATGGGCAGAAATCTTGCATAACACAGTATGGGAAAGTTTGATAAAATACTCCTGCTATCAGATATCGACGGCACATTGACTGACCGTGAGCAGGCTCTGCCGCAAAGTAATCTTGAAGCGATTCAATACTTCAAACAAAACGGCGGTGCTTTCACCATTGCAACCGGCAGACTGCACGATTATTTCAGGGAGAGTGGCTTTGATAAATTGATAAATGCTCCCTGTGTGTTACTCAACGGTGCGGGTGTTTACGATTTCAAAACAAACAGCTATCTGCGGCTTTGCTCGTTTGATGATAATTATAAAGAAGCTGTTGAATATGCTATGTCAATAGGCGGATACCGTTTTATACACTATCTATTTCAAAACGGAGGCATCGACAGCAGAGATATAGATTACATACCGGATAGTCCTTGTAAATTCGTGGTTGTATTTGACGACGAGGAATGCGCTGTTAATATGTGTAATGCCCTGCAGCAAAGATATAAAGATAGATACAATATATTTCGTTCTTGGAATACGGGTGTTGAGGTGCTGCCTAAAGGTGCAAACAAAGGAATTGCTCTTGAATATTTAAAGCAGATGCTCGCCAATATTACCGTAACCGCAGCAATAGGAGATTATGAAAATGATATTGCGCTGTTAGAGCACGCTGATATATCCTTTGCGACCGGTAATGCAGTAGATGTACTCAAATCAAAAGCAGATTATACAGTTTGCGACCATTCAAACGGTGCTGTTAAAGAAATGATAGATATTCTTGATAGGATATATTAAAAAAATCACGACAGACTTTTACGTCTGTCGTGATTTTCATTTCACTACATCATTTCCTTAAGACGAATATTTATCTCCTCAAGGAATTCCTTTGTGTTTACCTTTTTCTTATTCTCAAGCTTTGAAAGCAGATAAAGGTCGCCTGTCATAACACCATCCTCGATAGTCTTGATAGTAGCAGCCTCGAGCTTCTTCGCAAACTCACAAAGCTCAGGCGTGTTATCAAGCTCGCCTCGCTTATTCAATGCGCCTGTCCACGCAAAGAGGGTTGCAACTGAGTTTGTCGATGTTTCCTCACCTTTCAAATGCTTGTAGTAATGACGCTGAACAGTACCGTGAGCTGCTTCGTATTCATAGATTCCGTCAGGTGAAACAAGTACAGACGTCATCATAGCAAGTGAGCCGTATGCAGTCGCAACCATATCCGACATTACGTCGCCGTCGTAGTTCTTGCAAGCCCAGATATAACCGCCTTCTGAACGTATAACACGAGCAACAGCATCATCAATAAGGGTATAGAAATATTCGATTCCGGCTTTTTCAAATTTCTCCTTGTATTCGCTCTCGAATATCTCATTAAAGATATCCTTAAAGCGGTGATCGTACTTTTTGGAGATAGTATCCTTAGTAGCAAACCAGATATCCTGATTTGTATCAAGTGCAAAGTTAAAGCAGCTTCTTGCAAAGCTTGCAATAGACTCATCCTTATTGTGTAAGCCCTGAATTATACCGGCACTGTCTGCAAAATCGTATATGACCTCACTATGCTTATTGCCATTGATATCGGTACAAACAAGTTCTGCCTTTGAACCTTTATCCACCTGCATCTCAACATTCTTATAAACATCACCGTATGCGTGACGGGCAATAGTGATAGGCTTTGTCCATGTAGGAATGTAGGGTGTGATACCCTTTACTATGATGGGAGTACGGAATACAGTACCGTCAAGAATTGCACGGATAGTGCCGTTGGGCGATTTCCACATCTGTTTTAAATTGTATTCTGTCATGCGTGCAGCGTTAGGTGTGATGGTTGCACATTTTACTGCAACGCCATACTTCTTTGTAGCTTCAGCGGAATCAAATGTAACCTGATCGTCAGTTTCATTTCTATACTCAAGACCGAGATCATAATATTCAGTTTTAAGATCAACATAAGGTTCAAGCAAGATCTCCTTGATCCACTTCCAGACTATTCTGGTCATTTCGTCTCCGTCCATCTCGACGAGCGGAGTTTTCATCTGAATTTTATCCATACTATATCTACTCCTTTAATCAATAAATTTTATACCTGTTTCATCCATGCTTTCAATTTTTGCAAGTGATTCAACACGAATACCCATATCACGAACTATTTTACCACCGGACTGAAAAGCCTTTTCAATGACGATTCCTGCACCGACTACATGGGCACCTGCATCGTTGATAAGCTTGATAAGTCCCAGCAATGCCGAGCCTTTAGCGAGAAAATCATCAATAATAAGTACACGCTCGCCCGCATGCAAAAAGTCCTTTGATACAACTATATCATAAGTAGTGCCGTGAGTGAATGAATCTACCTTTGAGGTATAAACATCACCTGCTATATTGTTTGTCTTAGTCTTTTTAGCAAACACGACCGGTACATCAAAATACTGTGCGGTAAGGCAAGCAATGCCGATACCTGATGCCTCGATAGTGAGGATCTTATCTACACCGCAGCCGCCGAACAGACGGTGGAACTCTTTGCCTACCTCATTCATAAACTTAACATCGACCTGATGGTTTACAAAACTGTCAACCTTTAATACATTACCGGCACCTATTTTGCCGTCCTTTAATATTTTTTCTTCCAGCAGTTTCATATTTAATTCTCCTACTTTTTGCGTGAAGGTGCCTTCATTTCGCAATAAATGCATCTATAAACGCTATTCTGACGATCGGTTAGCTTAAAGATATGTTCAAGCTCCTGTTCGGTAGATGTGATACATCTCGGATTTTTACACCTTATAACTCCGCTAATCCTTTCAGGAAGCTCAAGATGTGTTTTTTCATGTATCTTTCCGTCCTTGATAATATCGACGGTAATACCAGGGTCAACATAGCCAAGAACATCAAGATCAAGGTCAATCAAAGAATCGATCTTGATTATATCCTTTTTGCCCATTTTACGGCTGCTCACATTTTTGAGCAGCGCCACGGTGCAGCTCAATGTACCGAGATTTAAGTAATCATATATCTCCATGCTTCTACCGGCTTTGATATGGTCAATAACATAACCGTTTGTAATAGAGCTGATATTCATTTACTGCACCTCCAAGATATTCAGAATAAGTGCCATACGAACAAACTTGCCGTTTTCGACCTGTTTGAAATAGCAGGCGCGCGGATCACTATCAACATCAACGGATATCTCATTTACACGGGGCAGCGGATGCATAATGCATAGATCAGTCTTTGCATTTTCAAGTTTTGCCGTATTAAGAATGTAACTATCCTTCAAGCGGAGATAGTCTGCCTCATTGAAAAATCTTTCACGCTGAACACGGGTCATATAAAGAATATCAAGTTCAGGCATTGCAGTTTCAAGATCGCCGGTTTCGTAGAATTCAATATTCTTTGCAAGAAGCACCTCTTTTTTGAGGTATTCGGGAATCTTTAATTCATCCGGTGAGATAAGCACGAACCTCACATTTTCATACCGTGACATAGCACCGATGAGCGAATGTACTGTTCTGCCAAACTTAAGATCGCCGCAAAGACCTATTGTGAGATTATCAAATCTGCCTTTTTCACGGCGAATGGTAAGTAGGTCAGCCAATGTCTGTGTCGGATGATTGTGACCGCCATCGCCTGCATTAATGACCGGTACGCCTGCCTTCATTGATGCAACAAGCGGCGCTCCCTCTTTTGGATGTCGCATTGCGATAATATCAGCATAGCAGCCTACCGTTCGCACAGTATCTGCCACGCTCTCTCCCTTCGCAGCCGATGAACTGTTCGCCTCAGAAAATCCCAGGACATTGCCGCCCAACTCATACATTGCGGCTTCAAATGAAAGACGAGTTCTTGTTGAAGGCTCAAAAAACAGAGTAGCAAGCTTTTTACCCTGACACTTATGCGCATACTTTTCTCTGTTTGCAATTATATCAAGCGCCTTATCAGTAAGACCATCAATTTCCTCTAATGTTAAATCAAGAATATCGATCAAACTTTTCATTGTTATCACCTATAGAATTTATGCTTTTGCTCCGTTTACAGCAAGATAATTCTTGATGCGTTCAACATTTTCTGCATTAGCAGCATCTTCTTCGAGATACTCAATTATATCATAAACATCGACAACAGAATATACCGGGAAGCCGTATTCTTTTTCAAGCTCTGCCATTGCAGACATTTCGGTTTTTCCCTTTTCTTTTCTGTCTACCATTACAAATACAGCTGCGATCTTTGTGCCATCAAGCTTTACAAGATTAGCCATGCTCTCGCGGATAGCGGTACCTGCTGTAATAACATCTTCAACAATAACTATCTCTTCGCCGTTTTTCGGAACATATCCGACAAATACGCCACCCTCTCCGTGATCTTTTTCTTCCTTACGGTTAAAGAAGAAAGGAACATCAAGACCGTTCTTTGAAAGTGCAATAGATGCTGAAACTGCGATCGGAATGCCTTTATAAGCAGGTCCAT
>JAFPAK010000394.1 GCA_017390825.1 Clostridia bacterium | reverse complement strand
TTTCCTCAATTACCTCAGGGATAAGCTGATCGAGCTGATAATCACGGTTTTTATCAGGATCACTACCTGTAATCATAAGAACAGAACGATAAATTGAGTTAATGCTTGCCAAAGCATTTTCAGCGCTATTAATAAACTGACCCATTTCACCAAGAGTAGTTTCAAGAGTTATAGTATCTCCCGGCTCAAGATAAATTAAGCATTGTTCCTCATTTTCATCCTGAATCGTAACAAGCTTCCAATTACGTGAAAATGTAAATCCGATAGCTTCACCTTCTTCAAACGGACACACACCGTTGATGTAAAGCTTACGGGATGATATCATACCTTCACTTGTGTTCTTGCGAACCTTGAAATTCAAAGCGTACATACCGGGTTCAATGTCACCAACAGACCAAGTAATTGACTGCTGTGCATACTGCCAGTTTGTACCGCCTGTCATATTGATCTGCTGTTTATATGCAGACATTTCACCGTTCTTTACAGATGTAGAAACGCTTGATACATCAACTGACGGCGAAAGGGTCTTGTCTGACTTTGAATCAGCAAACTCGGCTTCAATGATAACCTCTTCACCCGAATAGTCAGCATAACCCTTACTCTGACAATCAGCAAGATATTCTGCGTATGTTTGAGTTTCTCGGATCGGAACAAGCTTAATCGCACCGATAGTCATCGGCTCTTTGCTTGACTTCAAAGAAATTGTGTTCTCGCCTTCTTTAAAGTAGAACTTCAAAGGCTCGGTATAATAACCAAGATAATCATAAAAATATGAAGAACACCATTCAAATCTTTCGACCTGATTAGGCTTTATATTATTACCGTAATAATCTGTTGTGAAGGTGAGATTACCATCTTCATCTTTCACAAGCTCATCAGTCCAAACGCGGTTGAAAGTAAGATTTTCAGCAACATCAAACGGTACCTTACCATTGATGAGCAGCTCACGTTCCATTGAAATGTCCTTACCCTCTTCGGTATAGTACTCAATGAAAAGGTTGTACATACCTTCAGGCGCTGTGAACTTAAAAGTCACAGTATCGTCACCCGTTGTGAAGATAACCTTGTCAAAATTATGCTCATCGCTTGCGTACTTGTCATCCTTACCATCATAAAGCTTCACGGATTCTGTCTTTGAAACAAGATTTGAAGCATTGATAACGACCTCGGATGTACCCAAGGGAGCTGATTCATGTTGGCTAAGATAATCTTCGTAGTCAGTATATTTGACATACTCAACTGCACCGACATCTACAGTGCTCGCTGATACATCCGATGCTGTTTCAGTTTCTGCAAAAGCAACAACCGAAAAACAAGACATCAGGAAGCATACAACGAGTATAGCCGAAATCACCTTTCTCATTACACATTCTCCTACCTGAATTAAAATAGTAATAAACTCGCTGCAAACAGTGCGTAAACTCTTCCAAAACAGGAAACCAAAGTATAATTGCACATAAAACAATACACTTTATTGTGCAAAATGCACAAACGAATACGCATAAGTGTTGCATGCTAAACTATATTAGCATAATCATTTACACTGTTCTTGTCATTTTGTGATATTTCTTCGTCAAAAACAACAATTTATAATTCAAATTTGTGTAAAAGCTAATAGCCAAAACGGTTAATGTAGTTAATAATATATGCCTTTCAGATCAAAATCCGACCAAAAAATCAAGGCTTTTTCGTCAAATAAAAAGATCGTATTGTGCAATTTTCACAATACGATCTTTTTTGATTACAGATACTTTTTCTTGTTTTTATCACTTGACAAAAATCTTGTTATGCAGCGTACAGCTTTCAGCAAGTGCTTATACTCTGATAGCATATCAGGTATCGCCTCGGCTACCTTTTTGTTTTTTTCGGCAGCTGTAGCAAAAATTGAATATACAATAACCACAGTTACCTGATCTGTGCCGTTCACATACGCTTCAGACAGCATCTCGGCATACTTTTTGATCTGCTTCTTATTTGATTTTTCAATAGCATCAACCAAGGCATTTACACCGTATTCCGAAAAAAATGTATCCGGCATAAAGTCTCCGTATTTAGTAACATTATCCTTATAAGCATCCTTATATTCCGGAAACAACGATAAAAATCTTCCGCTCAATGCATCAATATCAACGACATCAGCTTTTTTCTTTTTTGTGGGCATCGTTACCTTAGCTGCTGAAGTAATAGTATTCTTTGCGCCGCTTATCTCGTAAATACTATCAATGAAATCGTTGGTTATGCTCTTGATATCCTTTTCGGATGCATCATCATCGATCATCCATGAGGATACACTTTTCCATTCAACGCCATTCCCTTCAGAGAGCTCAGCTGTTTCAAGCGAAACGAGCTTTGAAGCTTCATCAAATCCTAATTTAAAGGCACGATTACCGTTTGAAAGATACTCTCCGGCATCATCACAGTTGACCGAAAAATCCTTTGCTTTTAAATCCTGTGCAAGTAAATCAAATATTGCTTTGCAATTTGTATTCATAATACCAATTCCTTATAAATTCAAATGATAAATTATATAATAGCACACTTTTTTGAATTTGTCACTACATTTTAATCAAAAAGTTTTTCAAAATCCAAAACTGCATCAGCACATTCCTTACAGAATTCCTTGCTGTGCGACACAAAAAGCACCGCTCCTTCAAAAAGTTTGATAGCAACTTTGAGCTGTTCAACTGCGTTGACATCAAGATGATTGGTAGGCTCGTCAAGAACAAGTAAATTGAACTTAGCAAGTGTCAGTCTGCATATTTTGATCTTTGCTTGCTCACCGCCGCTCAAGGTAGAAATTTTGCGTGTGACCTTCTCCCCTGCCAGACCGCAGCGTGACAGCGCCGTACGAACATCCTTATCCGATAATGCAGGATAGTGATTCTTTATTTCTTCAATAGCAGTAAGCGAATCGTCATCAAATATGTTATCCTGCTCATAATACCCTATTTTTATGTTATCCGCCAACCTATATGAACCGGAAAGAGCCGGTATTATCCCGCAGACAGTTTTTATAAATGTGGATTTACCTATCCCGTTAAAGCCCGTTACAGCAAGTTTGATATTGGAACGCAGTTCGACAGAAATATCAGGTACAAGCTGATCATAATAACCTATACCTAACTTATCGCAAGATAATATCACCTGACCGACAGCGGGAGTATAGTCAAAAATAAAGCTGGGCTTAGGATCCTGATGCGGTCTTTCAAGACGCTCTATTTTGTCAAGCCGCTTCTGTCGGCTTTTAGCCATCTTTGAAGTTGAAGCACGAACGATATTCTTATCAATATATGTCTGTAATTTTTGTATTTCCTTTTGCTGCGATTTATACCTTTTCTCATACTCAAGCTGCTTTTGCTCTTTTTGCTTTACAAAACTTTCATAACTTCCATTAAAGCGTGTGATCGTACCGTTATCTATATCACATATACAGTTAACTACAGAATTAAGAAAAGCGAAATCATGGCTGACAAGTATAAACGAGCCTTTATAGCTGTTTAAAAACTTTGTAAGCCAAGCAATATGCTCTGCATCAAGAAAGTTTGTAGGCTCGTCCAACAATAAAACATCGTGCTCTTGCAAAAGCATCTTTGCAAGCATCACCTTTGCACGCTGACCTCCTGAAAGAGTTTTTATATCGGTGTCAAGTCCAAATCCAACAATACCAAGGCCATGGGCAACCTTGTCGATAGTACTGTTTATCGCATAAAAGCCGGCATTTTCAAGCGTCTCACGCATTTTTTCCGCTTCAATGCAAAGTGACATCTGCCGTTGTGCATCTTCACACGCTGCAATCTCTTTCTCCGCAATGATAAGTCTGCCTTCGAGATCGTACAAATTATCAAAAGCACTTTTTAAGTAACTTCTGATCGTACCGTCACCAATTTTTGCATGCTGGTCAAGATATGCCAGTTTCATTCTTGGATTCCACTTAACATAGCCTTCGTCCGGAACGACCTCACCAATAAGAATATTAATAAACGTAGACTTACCTGCGCCGTTAAGTCCGGTAAGTCCCATCTTGTCCCCGCCGAAAAGTTGCATATCCGCATTTTTAAACAGCACCTTATCGCCGAATATCTGTGTTAAATTTTTAACGTCAAGAATGCTCATTTTAAATATAATAATCTATTGCAACGCTGCTTTTACGAACAGTGTGCATATGCTTTTTCACAATGTCGACATGATACGGATCATTCTGATAATCCTCAAGTGCCTTTTCATCATCAAGCACCACCTGTAAAATTACATCATATGAACGGCTTGAATGAAGAAAATCAACACCAACTTCAATATCCCGAATAAGCGGAACATTTCCTTTCATTGAAAGCAAAACTTCACGAGCTTTGCTGCAATTTTCCTCGGTTGGATCAAGCAGTTTAAAACAAACTATATGTTTTATCATAATTTTCTCCTTTTAGGTTTCATAAGTTTTTAGTATATTCTGTGCTATCTGTGCTTTTGTCATACGCATATTCATCGCCTGCTTGACTATAAACTGATGAGCTTGTGCTTCGGTCATGTTAAGGTACTGCATGAGTACTGACTTTGCCCGATCAACTATTCGCAATTCATTAAGCTTGTTTTTTAATTGCAGATTTTCACGGCGATACAACTCAAGCCTCGCTTTCATTGTCTTAACAAGCTTAACCGTCTGTAAAAACAAACGCTCATCAATAGGTTTATCAATCGTGATTATACCAAATCTTTCAATTGTTGCTTCAAGTTCAAACGGCACCTTGTCACATATCACAATTACACCGGCTAAAGTATTTGAAACTAATTCAACGGCAAGCTCGATATCGCCACTGTTATTCTGCATATCAATAATGCAAAGATCAAATTCATCCTTGCTGATATAATCATTTACTGCGTTTTCATCATCGCACAAGACGATATTACAATCATAATTTGAACACAATAAATTTTGAATTTCCAAAGAATTATTTTCTTGTGTTGATATTATCAGAATACTATTCAAATGCTATCGCCTCCTGCCATAAAATATATTATACAAAAAAAGCCGTCAAACTGCAACGGATTTTTTATTTTTTTCATTCATAGTATATAATTTTAATAAAAAACTTGTAACAAGACATATGTTTGTGCTATAATAATCATAAATATGCATAATTAACTTTTCTTAATATACAAGAAGGAAAATTTAATGGACAATAACAGCATCTTATCGGCTGTAAATACACCTGCCGATTTGAAAAGACTTGATAAATCACAGCTACTTCCGCTTTGCAATGAAATACGGGCAGAGCTTATTAATACTGTTTCTAAAAACGGCGGGCATCTTGCTTCTAACCTCGGTATGGTTGAACTTACTGTTGCTTTGCACCGAAAGTTTAATTCGCCTATAGACAAAATCGTATTTGATGTCGGTCATCAATGTTATACACATAAAATGTTGACCGGGAGAAAAGGCAGGATGTACTCGCTTCGCAAAAAAGGCGGTCTTTCAGGCTTTCCCCGTCCGACTGAAAGCGAACATGATGCATTCAGCGCAGGGCATTCCAGTACCTCTATTTCAGCTGCCTATGGCATTTCTATGGCGAATTCGTTAAAAAAGAAGGATGCTTACACCATAGCTGTAATTGGCGATGGTGCAATATCCGGCGGACTCGCATATGAAGCACTTAACAATGCAGGGCGCTCGAAACACAATCTTATCGTCATACTCAATGATAACAAAATGTCGATCTCAAAAAATGTCGGCGCAATGGCACGATATCTTTCTACAATGCGTTCTCGTCCGAATTATTATAACTTTAAAGTGGCAACCGATAAGGTGCTATCGCACATACCACTTGTAGGCACCCCGATAAGGAAATTCCTTTTCGGCACAAAAAGTGTTATAAAAAATTTGATCTTCGGATCGAATATGTTTGAGTGTCTTGGCTTTGCTTATCTTGGCCCTATCGACGGTCACGATCTCGACAAGCTTGATGACGCACTTACAGTTGCAAAAACAATGAAGCACCCCGTTTTCATTCATATCAACACACAAAAAGGAAAAGGCTATGTTCCTGCGGAAAAAAATCCTAATGTATTCCACGGGATCTCCTCGTTTGATATTGAAACCGGTGAACCTGTTAGCTCTGGCACTAACTTCTCAGAACAATTTGGGCTCAGTATATGTGATTTTGCAGCTAATGATAAAAGAATTTGCGCAATTACTGCAGCAATGTGTGAAAGCACGGGGCTTTCGTATTTTGCAAAACAATATAAACAAAGATTTTTTGATGTAGGCATTGCAGAGCAACACGCAGTTACTTTTGCAGCAGGACTTGCTTCTAATGGTATGATACCGATTTTTTGCGTTTATTCAACTTTTCTGCAACGCTCCTATGACCAAATATTGCACGATGCTGCATTGCAGAACCTAAAAGTGATTATCGGGATCGACAGAGCGGGTGTTGTCGGTAATGACGGCGAAACGCATCAGGGTATTTTTGATGTCTCCTTCCTTTTGCCAATACCCAATGTCACTGTTTATGCACCTGTCACTTATGAAGAAATGCGCCATGCTTTAAAACTGGCAATATACAATACATCCGGCGTAGTGGCGATACGTTATCCGAGAGGAAGTCAGCCCGAACTCCCTGATGAATACACCTCATTCAGCGATAATTACGATGTTTTCGGCGATCAAAACGCTGACATTGCAGTTGTTACGTATGGCAGAACATTTAAAGCAGTCATAAATGCCGCAGAGCGACTTAAAAACGAGAGTATAAATATAAAAATTATCAAGCTCGGCAGAATAAAGCCTGTTGATGAGGGTGCATTGCTC
>JAFPAK010000393.1 GCA_017390825.1 Clostridia bacterium | reverse complement strand
TTAAAATTGCAATATGTTGATTATGCACTTATAGGAGCGGTTGCAGGTTTATTGAGCGTGTTATTTTATGCTGTTTTAAATAACAGTATGATGATATATGTTGAAAATAATGTTTATAAAAAACAGAGAAAAATTGATATACAAATTTATATAATTGTACTGCGCAGACGCAACAAAACCCCGATGAATCTATCGGGGTTTAATTATCCTTATGAGAAGTAGCCTTTTTCAGGTCGTTTTTGCTTATGATCGGGTTATACCTTATCAGGTGTTTCACCTATAATAGTTTCTTTATAAAAATTTAAAAATGAGCAATCGGATATTTAACCCCGATTGCTCATTGTTTTAAGCTTTTTTATTTTAAACGGCAGGAGAACTAGCCCTGCAAGAGTGCCGATACCGTATGACAGGTGCAACAGCAAAAACATAACAAGCAACAGCGGAAAATACGGATTAAACTTACATTTTACTGCGCTGATAACGGTGTTTGCAATATCAAAGATGCCGTATGCAGCACATAAAAGCAGCATTGGCAGCCACCAACCGAATACGCCGAGCAAAGAAAAGCATATTATAGCACATACGAAAACAAGCGGCACAAAATGATAAAGCGAAAAGCATTTAGGACAAACGCCTATTGTAAGTCCTATCCAGTATCCATTCAGATATTTTTGTTTAAGCAGCGCTTTGAATGAGGAGCGTGTCTCTCGACTGGATCTGATAGCCGGATCATAATAAAAACGGTAGCCGGCCTTTTTCATACGGTAGTGCATCTCGTTATCCTCAGTACGGGCAAGATTTTCGTTATATCTGCCGACCTTATCGAACACGGATTTTCTGTATGCCGCAAATGCAGCGGTGCTTACATAACACGGCTTTTCCTCATGGCGGAAAGCCGCAAAGCTACCGCCGAACATCGAATTCTCGGCAACATTCACGATCTCACTCCATTTAGTGTTTTCCACCGGCACGCTCACGACCTTGCCGCCGCATATATCCTGTCCGGACATTATCGTTTTCACATTCTGCGAGATAAAATCGTCTGCTATCTCAGCATGAGCATCAACACGCAGAATTATATCGCATTTTGCGTGGGAAAGCGCCACATTCCAACCGCAGGGCAGAGTACGTTTAGGGTTATCATCAACCGTAACTCTCATAAATTCACCGCTGCTTTGTGCAAACTCGGTCATTATTTTTTTGGTATTATCGGTCGATGCGCCATCTATCAGTACGACCTCGATCTTTCTGTGATCATAATCCTGCCGATTTAAGCAATTAAGCAAATTATTTATGCTTTTTTCCGCATTGTATGCAACTATTATAAAAGATACCGTCATATTTTTTGACCGTCCCTCAAATTCGTTATATTATTATTTTAACATTAAACCGACGGTGTGTCAATCATATGCATAAGTGCAGGTTGAAATTTGACGGATTGTTTGATATAATGATAGAAATTGATTTTGAATGGAGAAAACAAATGGCTGAAACAATAACACAATGGCTTACCGAGATAGGTCTTTCACCGGAAATTGCAGTATTTATAATTTCAATGTTTCCCATCCTTGAACTGCGTGGCGGACTGATTGCGGCGGCACTGCTCAAAATGCCGTGGCTCAAATCATTCACTATTTGTCTTATCGGTAATATTCTGCCGCTGCCTTTTATACTATTGTTTATTCAGAAGATATTTAAAATAATGAAAAAGTTTAAATACACTAGAAAGATTGCTGAATATTTTGAGCGCAAGGGTGAGAAAAATGCCGCAAAAGGCAATAGTCGTTCGCTCTGGGGCAAGATTGTTTTTGTTTTCTGCTTTGTCGCTATTCCGCTGCCCGGCACCGGCGGCTGGACAGGTTCGCTTGTAGCATCATTTATGAATTTGAAGCCGAAATATTCCGCTCCTGCGGTATGCTTGGGTGTAGTTGCCGCAGGCATCATAATGTCGGTCATCTGCTATGTATTCCCCGAGCTTGGTTCACAGTTGTTCGGTCTTTAATTCAAAACGGCAACGCCGATAGAAAGATACAAAGCAAAAATAAGCCATACTATATACGGCGCATAAAAATACAGAGTTTTTCGGTTGCATTTATAGTATTCGTATGCGGTGTAAACAGCGAGCAGCAGGATTACCACTGCAATAACGGCAGCCGCCGTAAACATTTTGAAACGGAAAAAAGTTACCTGCCAAATAATATTGATAAAAAGTCCGGCGATGTAAAGCGCACGGGCTTTTTTACATATCGGCTTTGTTTCGCCGGTGCCGATATAATCGGCAATACCGATAAAAATATAAAGTAGTGTCCACACAACAGGGAAAAGCCAGCTGGGAGGAGCAAGCGGCGGTTTATTTAACATAGCGTAAACAACTTTTGAATTTTGAGTAAGCAGCCCTGCGATAATACCGAGTATCTGCGGTATTGCAAGACATTTTATTAGTCTTTTCAGATTAATAGTTTTTATCATAATATTACCCCTTATATTTTCTTGCTTGTAAATATTATGGTGTTTATGCCTAAAAAAATACTTAAAGCCTTACTAAAAATCAAAGCGACCGAGAAAAGGCTACTTCTCATAAGGATG
>JAFPAK010000392.1 GCA_017390825.1 Clostridia bacterium | reverse complement strand
CATACATTCATTACCGCCAACAATTACAACACTCATTTAAGTTCTCCTTTATACCAGTTAGCCTATGCTAACCACAATGTCAAATAATTGGTTAGCCACGGCTAACCAATTACATTATATATTATAACCTTATTTTTGTCAATATATTTTTCCTCGGTTTGAAAAAAACTTTACCGTTTCGCAAACGAACAGCGGTATAAGGCTGAAAACAGCTACAATAAGCCATTGTGTCACATTGAGAGGCGTTGTTTTAAAAATTCCACATAATAACGGAACGGATGTAACCGCTGTCTGCATTGCAATTCCAAGTAGAAAGGATATGCAGAGTACCTTGTTGCTATAAACGCTGTTTTGTAATACGGAAAGTGATGAACGCACATTAAAGGCGTGAACCAGCTGAGAAATGCTTAGGATACAGAATGCCATTGTTCTGCCCGTGATAATATCGTTCATAATACTGTTGCCAATAACAAAGCCGAGTAGTGTAACAGCACCTATCATACAGCCTTCAAGCAGTATATCCATAAACTCCGATGGGGAAAGAAAGCTTTTATTTTTCTTTATCGGTTTCCGCTTCATTATATCGGGCTCGGGTTGTTCAAGTCCGAGTGAGATTGCCGGCAAGGAGTCAGTAACAAGATTTACCCATAACAGTTGAATTGCGGCAAGCGGTACAGGTATATTGAATATCGATGCCGCAAGTATTGTCAATATCTCACCAATATTGCAGGATAATAGGAAATGTACCGCTTTTTTTATGTTATCAAAAATTCCTCTTCCATCACGCACTGCCTCAACTATGGTAGAAAAATTATCGTCGCATAGCACCATATCGGCGGCTGATTTTGCAACATCAGTACCATGTTTGCCCATAGCACAGCCAATGTCCGCAGCTGATAGGGCAGGAGCATCATTTACACCGTCACCTGTCATTGCAACTACTTCGCCGCATTTCTGAAGCGCCTTTACTATACGCATCTTATGCTCGGGAGTGACCCGTGCATAGACATTACAATGCTTTACGCATTTTGAGAATTCAGAATCACTCATTTTATTGAGCTGCTCACCGGTGTAGACTGTATCAGTATTTCTTGCAATACCGATATTTTTAGCGATCGATAATGCAGTTATAGCATGGTCGCCGGTTATCATTATTGTACGTATGCCTGCTCGTTTGCAGGTGGCAACTGCGGCTTTTACATCGGGGCGAGGTGGATCCATTATGCCGATAAGGCCGCAAAAAGTGTAACCGCTTGAAGTGTTTTTATTATTAGAAAATTTATATGCAACACACAGTACCCGAAGCGCAGATCCGGCCATGCTCTCGGTTTGCGCTGTAATTTTGCTAATTTGATCTTCACTTTTGCACATTGGCAAAACCACATCTGGAGCACCCTTAATGATTATCAGATATCCGTTATGATTCCTATGTACGGTGATCATGCGCTTTTTTTCTGAGTCAAACGGCTCTTCATCTATTCTGGGATACACTTTTTCAAGCTCACTTTTGAATATTCCGCAATTTGCCGCAGCTTCGCAGATCGAAGTTTCAGTCGGCTCACCGTTAATGATAAATCTGCCTTTTTCACCGTTTAGCTGAGCATTGCAGCAAAGAGTTGCATATTTAAGTATATTCTTTGCTCTGTCACTACGGAGTTCGCATTCACCGGATGCGTCATAAAGACTGCATACGCTCATTCTGTTCTGTGTTAGAGTGCCGGTTTTGTCAGCACAAATGACGGTAGCAGAGCCGAGCGTTTCAACAGCTGGCAGCTTGCGGATAATAGCATTTTTCTCTGCCATTTTTTGTACTTTTAATGCGAGCACGATTGTAACTATCGCAGGCAGGCCCTCGGGTATTGCCGCAACTGCAAGAGAAACGGATATCATGAATGTTTCAAGTGGTGTAAGATTATGAAATAAACCAAGAATAAAGATAACTCCGCATATGACAAGGGCTGAAATTCCAAGCATTTTGCTCAATGCCGCAAGTCGCCGCTGTAACGGTGTTTTTTCGTTGTCATCTGCACCTATCATGCCGGCAATTTTTCCGATTTCGGTATCCATACCTGTTGCGGTTACGATTGCTGTGCCGTGACCTGATGCAACAGTGCAGGAGGAATATACCATACATTTTCGTTCTGCTGCAATCTTACCTCCGGTAAGACCTGCGTTCTTCAAGGCGGGTTCAGATTCTCCCGTCAATGAGCTTTCACCGCATTTAAGATTTACCGATGAAATCAGTCTGGCATCAGCCGGCACAACATCTCCGTAATTCAGCTTTATTATATCTCCGGGAACCAGCAATTCAGAGGGGATTTTTTGTTCTTTTCCGTTTCGTATGCAAAGCGTTTCAGGTGCGCTGAGCTTTTTAAGAGCAGACAAAGCGTGCTCTGCCTTTGACTCCTGAATTACGCCTATAACTGCATTTAGAACAACAATGGCTGTTATTATTATCGGATCAGTAAGGTCTGCTTCTCCGCTTAAAAGTGAAACTGTGAATGAAACAGCGGCAGCTATCAGCAACACTATAACCATGAAATCAGAAAACTGCATAAAGAAGCGAACGATCAACGATTTTCTTTCTTCATTTGTTATTTCATTTTTTCCGTAACCGGAAAGTCTCTGCTCCGCTTCTTTTTTATCAAGACCTGAATTTATATCGGTATTCAGTTCACGCTGTACCTGCATATAGGACATATTATGCCAATCCAAAATATCACTCCTAGTTTTTAATGTCTTCATAAGAGTATATTCATTAACTTGACAAATGAGTACAAAAGAGGTTACAATAAAGCAAGTGAATAGACGGAGATGAATATTTTATGTCGATTGAAAGAGTAAGAGAATATTTTAAAATATTGGGCATTGAGGATAGGATTATCGAGTTTTCGGTTTCCTCTGCTACTGTTGCACTTGCTGCTGAAGCACTTGGCTGTGCACCGGAGTACATAGCAAAATCGCTTACCTTTAAATCGGGGGATTCGGCTATAATGGTAGTTGCAGCAGGAGATGCAAGAATCGACAATCGGAAGTTTAAAGAAACTTTCGGTATAAAAGCCAAAATGCTGACCGCTGATGAAGCAGTAACGCTTATCGGTCATGCAGTAGGCGGTGTTTGTCCGTTTGCTGTTAACGATGGTGTTAAGATATATCTCGATGAATCATTACGTAGATTTGACTATGTGTATCCTGCGTGCGGCAGTTCAAACAGCGCTATCAGTGTATCACTTGATGAACTGCTTTCATTCTCAAAGGCAGACGGTTGGTGCGATGTCTGTAAGTTACCATAATAAATTGAAAGCAATGCATTTCACAAAAGTGAAATGCATTGCTTTTTAAATCATTCTGATAAATACCATTATAAATCTGCGACTGAGCTTTGCTTGCTTTTTGAGGGTTTTACGATAGTCAAGAACGAAGGATACAACAGTATCGGATTGCTCTTTTGTAATTTCAGTATCCGAAAAACCGCTTAATATGAATATATGCGCTATTTCGTTGAAGTTCTCGCCAAGCAAAGTATAGTTATCCGATAGATCCTCAAAGAATTTTGTATAAGACAGTATGTTAGTATCAATACCGTCAAATTCTAAAAGTTTTGTCATATAACTGAATGCTTCACTTATACGCTCTTTTGGCGTAAGCTTCATAAGTCGCAATTCCCGCCTTTTTCGCAGTACTGAAAAAGTAATAATATATGCAACAACGGCAACTACAAAAAGTACTATTAGGATCGACAAATAGAATATTGGATCCTTCAAAGCACCGAATTTATCGCCACCCTCATTATTATCCACACCTTCAGGTGATGAATAATCCGTTGAGTAGATCGGAATATTATTGGAATCGGTAGGCTGTTGGGAATCTTCATCAGGAGTTGCAGAAGGCTCATCTGCAAGATCGGTAATATATTCTTTATATCCGGTTACAACATTTTCAACCGCTACATCAAGCTGATTGATATAATCACTGAAGCTTTCATCGTAGAAGCCGGGAGTGACATCAACCGGCAGCCAACCGTATTTGTCGCTGAATACCTCTATCCATGCGTGAGCATATCGATCAGTAACATCAACGACCTTTGAAATGCCGTTATCCTTATCAAATTCTGCCGCTTCTATAGTTTCAGAGGTGATAAGGTAGCCTTCCACATACCTTGTAGGTACACCGCATTCACGCAGCATCACTGCTGCTGCCGATGCATAATGTGCAGAATATCCTTTTTTCTGATCCAATAGAAAATATTCAACAAAATCGGAATTTAGCGGCATAGGACTGCAGGAGAGTGAATATTCGGTATTATCTAAAAGATACTTTCTTACAGTATCTACTGCTTTTGCATAGTTCAGTTCACCAAAACTATCGGTAATCTCTTTAATTTTTTCACTGTCGATTGTATCCGTATATTCATTATATACATAACTGCTGTAATCTGCCCATAGTCTTTTAAATTCGTCAGAATTTATAAGGTCAGACGAATAGATGTTGTATATGGAGTCCAGTTCAAAATATGAGTAATATGAATACTTTGACTTGTTTGTAACGGTAAAGCCTGAGTCTCCGTCTGCTTTTACAGTTTCGCTTGCAATGGGATAATATGCTGTATAAGCATAATCCTTTGTTCTCCGAAGGTTGCTTATAATAAACTGACCGTTGCCGAATGCGGTGGATTCCTTGCTGCGTGCCAATAAAGCAGAGCTTACTTCCGCCGCTTCAACGCCGCATATATCTTCAAATTGATTGAAAAGCGCATTATAGTCGCTATAATTATCGAGCTGCTTCCATTCACTTCCGGTATAAACATCACCGCCGTATCCCTTGATATAAATATCTTCCATTGCATACGGCATCGTAACGGTGAGATAATGTCTGTCTTTGATCTTTCGGTCACCGAGTGATGATAACTTTCCATCTTTAAGCGAGCCGTCATGGTCAACACCTGTAATATAGTCAATGATATCTGAAGTACTGTTTTTTATGGATATACGGGCATTGTTGACTGTATCGTTGCGGCTGAAACCACCTATAGAAAAGGTGGTTTCGATTATCAAGAAAATAAGTATTACTGCAACACCCGTAACAGCAGCAGATGCGGCAAATTTTCCTGAAAGCTTTTTTGAAGCAAATTTTTTATTATTACTTTTGTTATTTACTGATTTGTTTTGAACTTTTATTTTCTGCCTATTTGCAAAATGCAAGGTCACGCCTGCTGCTCACGATCCTATCATAATCGCAAACGCTAAATGAGAAGGAACGCATCCAAATGCAGCGCCTATTTCAAAGAATGGGAAGGTAAGCAAAAAGATACCTAAAAAATGCACTCTTGCACAGGTAAAGTATCCGACAAATACCGATATTATTGCCGAGGCGTACATATATATGTAGGTTACCTGCATGGTTGTATCGGAAGTAAGCTCAATAGAGCGTTTGGGTATCGACCAATACATTGCTTCGGCAATTGCAATACGGCAGTCTTCATAAATTATCGGCGCAGCCGACCTCAGTATCGGCCACATTAAAATGCCGGTGATAATAAAAATACCCAGCGAACAAAGTACTATAATCCAGCTTCGTTTTATGTATTTGTACAAAACGGTAGATATTGCAGCAAACATCGCACAACCGATGAATACAGCGTTGATATTAACGGTGCTTCCCATCATAGTAGAGAAGGTGAATACCGCACCGCACACCGCCATTAATAATACAGCGAATTGTGCAAGTGTGTTTATAAATGCAGTTTTAGTCGACTTTTGCGTATTTGAGATATTATCGTTTTCAATGTGAATACCGCTTGAAGCTTCGGCGAACAATAGTTTTTCTTTTTTCATATATTCACCGCCTTACAGTATAACACGGATGAGTCCGTTTGCGATTTTCTTTTTCTCCACGCATACAATGCATACGCCGTTAGGATCAACATTGTATTGCTCCTTATCATCAATCTTGACGATCGAGCGGAGTATTCCTTGTGAATCGGAATTAATAACGCTGTTCTGAGAATCAGGGGAAAGTCCTGCTGTTACCAGAACGATATTTGATACAAAATTTTTTCTCAAAGCGTCACTCGCAAAAATATCGTGATATTCATTACACATGCCAACCGACAGAAGTCTGCCAATTGCAGAATACAAATCATCTTGATTTGCTACATCAACAAGT
>JAFPAK010000391.1 GCA_017390825.1 Clostridia bacterium | reverse complement strand
GTAAACCTCTACATCCAATACACCGCAAGTACCTACTTTACCGCTTTCGGGCTGATAGGTATTAGCATAGTTCTGCGCCGCAATATGAATATGTCTTATCAATGAAGCACCATTTTCTTCTTCACCAAGACCACTGACATCGATATACAGTGTCTTTCTCTGACCAACATTTACATACTGTGCAACCTGCGTGTCAAAAAGATCATCGACACCACGCAATGTGATCTGCATCTGAACCGAGCAATCTTCAAGCTTATCCATACCCTTATGCGGGTTCTTACCGCTTTCTACATATACATCGATTGCAAGCAGACCACGCATCTTGGGATCAGGATGATTCATTGCATGATCAAGTGCGGTTTGCATTTGCTCATAGAGATTATACTCTTCATCTGTATACGGCTTATTCTGTACTATATTACCGTCAAGATCTGTAAAGGTTGGTGCCGGGAAGAAGAACTGCTGATACTGTTTCACATCACCATAGTGAGTAGTACCGAGATCCTGCTGATAACCAAACTGATATGCGCCTGCGAGGCTTTCCTTACTGGTTGCATAAATCTTTTTGTATTCGTCTGTACCTTTCCAATAATCCTTTACATATGTGGTGAGATACTTTGTATCGCTGTCAGCCGGATCATAATTAGGATTATTTACTCGAGTCATTTCATATGTTGTAAAACCATTATCGTCGAGCACAAGGAGCTTATTCGGACAGTTACCGATCGATTCATATGTCTGGCCAACATTGAAATCGAAGAAATGCTCACCTGCATATTCGTAAGACAGATCTTCCGGTTCAGTTGCCTCAGCAGTTGTCTGTGCAGCGGTGGTTGTTGTAGAAGGAGCAGTTGTTGTAGCCTGCGGATTTTTACCTGCAACTGTGATCGGTGAAACATAATACTCAACCTCTGTAAGGGTTGCAGATACATATTCTTTACCGTCTTTAGTTGTGCCTACCTGATTGCCGTCCTTATCACAGTAAATACCATAACCTAAACCTTCAGGCCAATCCCTGTCGTAACAGGTTCTTGTTTCATCACCTTTTATATAGAACCAATAGTTCTGCAAAGCAAAACGGATAGACTTAATGGTATTGATCTCAAATTCAGATGTATCAAAGTTGAAAGTAACTGTTTCACCCGCATTGACCCATTGCGATCCTACTGTGTGATGCACACCGTCAAATGTTTCAATTGAAAGCTCAAGTTCTGCCTCAACAGGCCCGTCTGCGCAAAGTATTTTATCAACGTAGAAGGTAATTGAAGCAGTATGGCTGCCACCCTCCTGATTTGCAAAAGCCAATGCTTTGTTTGCTTGATCATCATCCAGGAAGAAGCACATCTGTGTCTGCACAGAAGCATTAATATTCTTCAAGTATACAGAGCCCTTTGTGTTTCTCATCTTATATGAAGAATGATCGTAAAAATCAGTACCAAATGTATATTTACTAGGACCGTTTGAATATGCACGAACATAATTCTTATCCCAAACCACAAGGTCCATACTGTCTGCATCGGGATCAAATTCAATATCATCAATTGTCTGAACACCGGTAATTGCAGGAGCAGTTTCCTTGCCTACAACAAAACCTGAAACAATGATCTCTGAATCGTATTTTACCCAATGATAAAGATCAATCCTGAAGCCTTTTACATTATCAAGATTTTTTAATACATTTCCATCTGCATCGACCATTTTAAAGGTCGGATTAACTGACTGATACATCTCCGGATAGAAATTATACACTTCCTTAGATGTTCCGTCCTTATAAACAATGAAAATTCTAAATTGTGAGTCATGCTGATAGCCTTCTGCATCTCTTGATTTTGCTAAATATGCTTTAAAGCTGATTACACCGTCAGTTGATGTTTTGTATGCCTCTGCTGCTTCAGCAGTAAGATCGAAATCAACTATCGCACCACAATAATCAATAGGTTTTTTAATTTTGAATGAGCCATCTTCATAGTACTCAAGAGTACCTGTTTCGGTAACCTCATCAACAACATTGTTGATGCCAACACTATTTACCCATCCGGCAAAATTGCTTTCGGTAAATTTGTGAAGATATACCGGTTCATTTTCGGCGCTTGCAGGTACTGCTGCTACAACTGCGAAGGTTGAAAGCAACATTATCACAACAAGTGCAATGCTGAAAATTTTAGACATGATTTTCATAAACGATCTCTCCTTGTAAAATAGTTCTTTACAACTACATTATAACAAACACAGTAAATCACTACAATTGCAAATATTTTATTTTTAGATTGCAAAT
>JAFPAK010000390.1 GCA_017390825.1 Clostridia bacterium | reverse complement strand
GTAATATAAAGCCACAAAACCTTTTAGCTTTGTCGGGTTAGCATTTTTATATGTACTTCCATAATCAAAGCCGTTGGATAGTTCTGATGGGGATGCCATTTTTATACCGTTACGATTTGCAATAATTCTTTCTTTTATTGCTTCTTCGGTGTAGTATTTACCGAGCTTATCAAGACGGATTCTCTTTGTTCCGAAAGATGGAATGAAGGATGTGTATTTGTACTGCGGTCCTCTACGGGTTACTTGATAACCTCGCAGTTCAAGATTTTTCCAAAACTCTTGCATTGAGTATGAACATTGGATGATAGTGTCAATTTCTTCTCGAACATACTGACGAATTGATTTACCTTCGTTTTCTTTCAGCCATTCAATATAACTCATACCTTTATGCTTTGGATTTTCTATAACATACAAACAATGCTCTCTGCATATTTGGTCTGATACGCTACGAATACCACCATAGTAATCCTTAAACTGATTCCGATATTTATAACCATCTTTGAAAGAAACAGCATTTAATATGATGTGATTATGCAAGTGGTCTTTATCTACATGGGTTGCAAGTACAACCTGAAATCTGTCTGCAAACAACCTTTCTACTAACTCCACACCACATTGATGAGCCACTTCAGGTGTTGTTTCAAATTCCTTAAAGGATTGAACAATATGAAAAGCAAGTATTCCATCAACTCTTTGAGATTTGCCTTTTTTGTATTGGGTGTCTATCATTTGTTTAACTGCGTTTTGTTTGCTACAATTAAACGCATCAATGTATAAGGCACTCTCTGTTTTATCCTTATTGGTGATATATTTTTCAGGACCTTCAACGGCTTCAATATCCAACTTATACTTTGTCTTATCGGGATTAGTAATGTAATCCAAACTGTGGTCAAGTCTTGTTGATATAGTCCAAATTTTTGTATAACCCATTATTCAAGGTCACACACCTTATTCATAATCTCATCCAAAAGTTTTGTGAGATAATTAATTTTATCTTCACTTATGGTTCGCTCGTAATTTGCTATGTGTGCAATCTGATTTATGTTGACACCGATAGCATTTATTTCTTTCCATAGTTTGTAATATGTATCAGGAGGTCTTGCCCGGATACACTCACCATTGAGTAATCTTCTTATAAAAACCTCTTTCTTTAGTCCTGCGATTTTAGATTGTTTAGTTAAATGGTCGAACTCTTTATCATCTAACCACAAGCTAAACCGTCTGTTCCGCATACGCATTTTTTCTCACCTCATTTCTTATGCAAGCATCGGGGTATTAGGGGCGTAAGCCACTAACAAGTGGCTTTTGGGAGTACAAATGCCGTGCTTGCTAATCCAATGCTTCCGCATTATAAGACACAGACTCTTTTCTTCTTATGGCAACCTTCGCAGTTATCTCTTTTACATTGAAACTCCGCCTGAACAAAGAAGTCGTCATCAAGAGAACAATATGCAAGTCCGTTTAGTGGATAGCTATATACTTCTACCTCAAATACCTCATCGTCTATTCTCACTGCACTTAATTCCGTAAATTCATAATCATATCTTTCGTCAACAACTACAATATTGATACCGATTATATCGTTATGTCGATTCCGAATTTCCGGCGAATGTAATGCCATTGACTTTACTTTATCCGCCACTCTACTTGAATCAACTGTGCGGAGTTTTAACCGAAACCAAAATGGTTTTATTGAACACCTAAATCAAACGATAATCTAATAGTTACAAAACATACATAAGTAAACATTCTAATCGGGGGCATTTTTTTCACCTCTATAAGCTATTCTTTTAAGTTGACTTCGCCAATGTGAACATCGCTATCTGCATAATCAGTTTCTTCTTTAGGAGCAATTTCAACTTCGATGCACGCAACATCTTCATTATTAAATGTGACCATATTAGTGTTTCTAATTATAAGTTCCACCGCCTTGCCAACTTCCTCAGCAGATTCAGCCGTTACAATCATCTGTTTTTTTGATGTTGCTATCATCTCTACTATGTAATCTCTCATCGCTGACACCTCCTTTTTTGTTTCTGTACTTTGGATTATAGACATTAAATGTCAAAGGAACCTTTACATTTAAAAAAATAATTTAGAATTTTTTCAAAAAGAAAGTCTGCCGCAATTTAATGCAGCAGACTTACATCTGTAACTATTATCTCTCCGGCTCGTGCCTTTTCTTATTGTTTTGTTTCTCAGCTTCGTTTTGTTTTATAAGGTCATTAGC
>JAFPAK010000389.1 GCA_017390825.1 Clostridia bacterium | reverse complement strand
GATGCAATCCTTATAATCTCTAGTATATGCCTCAAAAGCAGCATCGACCGCTTCTTTGAGTGTTGCCAGGCCGTGGGTAACTTCAACTACATTTGCACCGAGAATCTTCATTCTGGCTACATTAGGTGCCTGCTTTTTGATATCTACTGCACCCATATAAATATCGCATTCAAGACCAAAATATGCAGCGGCGGTTGCAAGAGCAACGCCGTGTTGACCGGCACCGGTTTCTGCTATGACCTTCTTCTTACCCATATACTTTGCGAGCAATACTTCACCCATGCAATGATTGAGCTTATGAGCACCGCTATGATTAAGATCCTCTCTCTTTGCATAGAGCTGAACATTGCCAAGCTTATTTGACAAGCGTTCAAGATAAGAAATTGGTGTGGGTCTTCCCTGAAACTCCTTACGGATCCTACGAAGCTCACTGATAAACTTTCTAGACTTACAAATTGTGAGATATGCTTCATTGATCTCCTGCATAGCGATTTTCAGATCATCTGAAATATACGCTCCACCATATTTGCCGAAATAGCCGGCTTTATCAGGGTAATTTTTAAAATAAGTATCAAATTCAACACCGTTATAATTCACATTATACCTCCATTGATAATTTTAACTTCAACATTTATTGCTAGTATTTTAACATATAGCGTTATATGTGTCAAGTCTTTTAAAATATGCATTTTTTTATGAAATTATCTTGACTTTATTTGCATTAATATATATACTTTTAATGATATATAATTCAATATAAGGAGTTATTGCAATATGATTATTGATACCGGTAAAACAGTTATGGGGCAAAAAATTTTTGACCTTGAAAAGAAGCCTGTTAAAGGGTTTGCTGAAATATGCCGTCACGCTGCTGCTGACGGCGCAGTACTCTTGAAAAATGACAACAATGTGCTTCCTTTACAAAAAGGCGAAAGAGTATCTGTATTTGGCAGAATTGCTTCTACATATTATAAAAGCGGCACCGGCTCGGGCGGTATGGTAAATGTTGAGTATGTAACGGATATCATATCATCTCTAAAAAGCAGTGGCAAAGTTGAAGTCAATGATGAGCTTTGCAGAATATACGATAACTTTATTAAAGAACATCCCTTTGATTGCGGCATAGGCTGGGCGCAGGAGCCGTGGAGTCAGGCTGAAATGCCGCTTTCAGATGATATTGTAAAAAATGCAAGAAAATTCTCAGAAAAGGCCATTATAGTTATCGGCAGAACCGCCGGCGAGGATAAGGACAATCACCTTGAACCGGGCAGTTTTCTTTTAACTGATACTGAAAAGGATATGATAAAGAAGGTCTCTGAAGCATTTGAGCAAACATGCGTTGTTGTAAATGCTGGTAATGTAATTGACACCTCCTTTATAGATGAATTCAAAATCGACAGTCTTTTGTATGTGTGGCACGGTGGCCAGGAAGGCGGCAATGCAGCTGCAGATGTGCTTTGCGGCGATGTTAACCCGTCTGGTCGCCTCTCTGATACTGTTGCTTACGATATTACTGATTATCCGTCAAATGACAACTTCGGTGCAATTGAGGAAAATAAATATGTAGAAGATATTTATGTTGGCTATCGTTATTTTGAAACCTTTGCAAAAGAAAAAGTACGCTATCCGTTTGGATTCGGACTTTCTTACACAGAGTTTGAAACAGTTGTTGACTCATGCGTCGAAAATGAAGGCATGATATCAATAACCGCAACAGTAAAAAACATCGGCAAATTTGCAGGTCGTCAGGTAGTTCAGGTATATTACAGCGCTCCTCAAGGAAAGCTCGGAAAGCCTGCTAAAGCTCTTGCTGCCTTCAAAAAGACCGGAATTATTGATCCGGGCGATACAGCATCTGTTACAATTGAATTCAGCATCAAATCAATGGCTTCATATGATGACAGCGGCGTTTCCGGTCATAAGAGCTCATATGTTCTTGAAAACGGAGTTTATACCGTTTATGTTGGTGATAATGTCCGTGATGCTAAAGAGGTCTTTACACTTGGAATTGAAGAAACGATTGTTGTTGAACAATTGAGCGAAGCTATGGCACCGGTTAAGGATTTCAACAGAATCAAGCCGTTATACAATGAAAATGGCAAAGTGGAAATTACATATGAGCCTGTCCCGAAACGCACAGTTGATCTATACAAGCGCATTGAGGATGCCCGTCCTGCTGAGATTGCGTACACCGGAAATAAGGGCTATAAGTTGGTTGATGTTGCCGACGGGAAATGTACGATTGACGAGTTTGTTGCGCAGATGACTGATTTCGATCTCGCCTGTATTGCAAGAGGTGAAGGAATGAACTCGCCAAAGGTAACGCCCGGTACCGGCTGTGCATTCGGCGGCGTTTCAGATGCATTACTAGACTTTGGCATCCCCGTTTGCTGTGGCTCTGATGGACCGAGCGGTCTGCGTCTTGATTCGGGCGCCAAGGCTACTTCTACACCTATCGGCACGCTTCTCGCCTGCACATGGGATACTGAACTGGTTGAGAAGCTTTATACATATGAGGGTATGGAGCTGTTTGCATATAGTGTTGATACTTTATTAGGACCAGGAATGAATATCCACCGTCATCCGCTGAACGGCAGAAATTTTGAGTATTTCTCCGAGGATCCATATCTCACCGGTATGATGGGCGCTGCAATTTCAAGAGGTATTGCTAAATCCGGTCCGACAGCAACTATCAAGCATTTCATTGCAAATAATCAGGAAATAAGCCGTTCACACGGTGACTCTGTAATTTCAGAACGAGCTATTCGTGAGATATATCTCCGAGGATTTGAGATCGCAGTCAAAGAAGGCGGTGCGACCGCAATTATGACTACATACAATCCTACAAATGGCTTCTGGAATGCCTCTAACTATGATCTTAACACAACAATTCTCCGTGATGAATGGGGTTATACCGGTTTTGTTATGACCGATTGGTGGGCAAAGAGCAATATTGAGGGCGAAGAAGGAACTACATCTAATCTTAAAGCAATGGTTCGTGCCCAGAATGATATCTATATGGTTTGCAGAAGCGCTGTTGACAATAAAGACAACATTATGGAAGGCCTTAAGGAAGGCTTTATCACAAAAGGCGAATTACAGCGAAATGCTAAAAACATACTGAACTATATCCTGCACTCCCCTGCGTTTGAGCGTTTTGTTCTCGGCGGATGCGTTCGTCCGTATTTTGATTCAATTGATGACAGCGAGATGGAAACTCTCGTTAGCAAAAGTAATTTTGCTGCAGATGATGCGCTTGTTATTGAACTGGAGGAGAAATGTGAGCTTGTTATAAAAACAACATTGTGTTCTTCTCTACATGAGCTTTCACAATCTTCAATCATATGTAAGGCAGATGGAATGGATGTCGCTTATTTCTCTATCAACGGAGGAGACAATATAACGCAAAAGCGTGTATTTGAGCTTGATGCCGGAAAGCATACCATCACACTTGAGTTTGAAGAATCAACTTCAGTACTTGAAATAGAGCTCAAAAAATAAGACGTTAAAAAGCGGTGTTGAACTTAAAAGATCAACACCGCTTTTAAATTTAAAATAATGGCTCAAATACTCGTAGGATAGAATCAAACACTCTTGCAAATATATTCTTATTCAAATCATCAATACTTACTTTATGTGATTTTTCGATAGTAAGTAGTGTGTCGTTCTTCACATCAAGTACAGCAGGGCATCTGTACATATATGTTGCACATTCAAAATGAAGATATAAGCTCCGATAATCCATATTAATAGAACCTACAACAGCAACTTCATCATCGCATACCATACTTTTGGCATGCAGAAAGCCGGGCGTGTACTCATATATCTTAACACCATTATCAAGCAGATCCTTATAATTTGCACGGGTAAGACGATATACTATTTTCTTGCCTGGAGGTTGGTGTAGACAACGTCAT
>JAFPAK010000388.1 GCA_017390825.1 Clostridia bacterium | reverse complement strand
GGATCGTCAAAAAAGACCGTTTTAACAGCACTATTGCTGTATGCTCCGAGTGCGGTGCTAATAACTATGCAGGGAATTTTAAGTACTGCTTCGAATGCGGTGTGAAGATGGAGGAAACCGAAAATGTTACAATTAATGAAGCGTTTTGATGGAATGTTATTTGCTTCACTGTTTGTTAATATTTTTTACGCTGCTACCTACCCCTATATACATAAAGAAGTAATGCTAGTTGCTACAGATAGTTACATTGCAATTAATCAAATTGTAAATTGTGTGAGTATAATTGTATTTAGTTTTGTGTGGAATAAATTTTCAGACAGAATTTTTAAGTTTTATGTTGTGTTTTGCATTGCCGAATCTGTTCTCGGTATAGGAACTACTGCGTTTGCAATCTGCACAAATCATATACTTGCCTACTATCTTTTAGATACCTTCGTATTTGCGTTGATAACCAGAAATATAATTTGTGGTGGTGTAAAACTCAAAGCTATTAGATACAAAACCGAAAAAGAGCGTGAACATTTTGACAATAACGATAATCTAATGTCATCACTTGGTTTTTTGGGTGGATCTATAATAGCACTGTTCCTCAAGCTTGATTTTACAACTATGTTATGTATAGCAACATTTGGAAACATTGTAGACAATATTATTTATATTGCAATTTATTATAAAGAGAAAGGTGATAAATAATGAGTGATGATTTAATTAGCAGGCAGGCGGCGATTGAAGCTTGTTTAAATGGTTGGAACTACGACATGGAAACAATTAAACACATTCACGACAATTCTGAATTGTTGGAAGGAGACTGATAGCAATGAACAACTGCTCTCGTAACACACTCTGTATTGATTGTGATAATACAAACTGTGTGTTTCAAGGCAAAAAGGAATCGGATTGCCCGAAGTGGCATTGTGATAGACCAGATTATGCAAAATTGGATTGTAACCATTGCGGCTTTATTGAAAAATTTATTGAGGATATGAGGGCGATGTACAATCCCGAACTGCTGAAAGGAGAGTGAGAAAGTGAAAATTGAGCTTTACAACGACAATTTTCAAAATTACAAGCGATACGGAATACCCAAAGCACAGCTCGTAATTGCTGATATACCATACAATTTAGGAGCAAATGCCTACGCATCAAGCACAGAGTGGTACATAGACGGCGATAATAAAAAAGGTGAAAGCAAAAAAGCAGGAAAAGCATTTTTTAAGACTGACAATAACTTTAAAATTGCTGAATATATGCATTTTTGCTCACGGCTCTTAATCAAAGAACCGAAAGAGCGAGGAAAAGCACCTGCGATGATCGTGTTTTGCAGTTTTGAACAAATGCCGATCGTGATTGAATACGGCAAGCGTTACGGCTTTAAAAATAGCTATCCGATATTCTTTATCAAGAATTACTCTGCGCAGGTGCTAAAGGCGAATATGAGGATTGTCGGAGCTGTTGAACACGCTGTAGTATTATACCGTGATAAGCTGCCGAAATTTAACAATGACGGGCATATGATTTTTAACTGGTTTGAATGGAAGAGGGATAGCGTAAAACAGTATCCAAAAATCCACCAAACGCAAAAGCCCATAAAAGTGTTGAAAAGGTTGATAGAAATATTCACAGATGAGGGTGACACGGTTATTGATCCCGTGGCAGGGAGCGGATCTACATTAAGAGCGTGTATGGAGTTAAACCGTAATTGTTACGGCTTTGAGATTGACAAGAACTTTTACAAAATGGCAAAAGAACAGATGTTAAACGTACAACAGCAGATGTTGTTCTAAGGAGATTGAGAAAGTCCCCCTTAGGTCTGTGCAGGCTTCGCATATCATTCGCCCATCCTTTCACCTTTGGGATTTCTTTCCCAATGCTTGCGAAAGTTCCGTATTTCGTATATACTATAGATAATCAACAAAAAGGAGGACTCCTCCATGGATTTCAAAGTTCTTTGTGTCGGCGACGTGGTAGGTAACCCCGGCGTCGACCGAATCCGCCGCACCCTGCGGCAGTTAAAGCGCAAAACCGGCGCGGATTTCGTCATCGTCAACGGTGAAAACGCCTCCGTAGTGGGCATCACGCCAAATCAGGCGGAAGATATCTTG
>JAFPAK010000387.1 GCA_017390825.1 Clostridia bacterium | reverse complement strand
CAATGGCTCGGCAGCGTAACAGTTGTAAGAGATACTGCAACAAAATCCCGTACCTTCTACGACTGGGATTTTGATAACAACACTATAGGCAAGCCGCTTTTTGAAATAAGAGTTTATTCAAAATCTGCGTGGGAAAACGGCAAAACAGCTGGCTTTTATGCTATAACCGAGGATAACAGCCATGTTTACGCAGTAAGTATAAATATGGATAATCAATCTGAAAACAGCTTGTCCTTTGACGAGATCAAGGAAAACTTCAAGCTTATTCAATAAAGAGGAGTAATTTATGAAAAAAATTCTGGTTGTTGAGGATGAAGCCGCAATTCGTGAGTTTGTGGTAATAAATCTTCACAGAGCAGGCTACGAAACCATCGAAGCTGCTAACGGTGAAGAAGCGCTTGAAAAATTCGCCCGTGAGGAGGATTTTTCGGTAGTGCTGCTTGATATTATGATGCCCGGTATCGATGGGCTTTCGGTATGCAAGGAAATCCGTGCTAAAAACGGCACAGTCGGCATTATAATGCTTACAGCCAAAAGTCAGGAAATGGATAAGGTATCTGCTCTTATGATGGGTGCTGACGATTATATGACAAAACCGTTCAGCCCAACAGAGCTTGTCGCCCGTGTTGATTCGCTTAACAGGCGTGTTGAAATGCTTGTAAGATCACAGCAGACAAAGCCCGCCGATGAGATCATTCAAGGGGATTTCGTGCTTAACCTTCGCAGAAGAACGCTTGAGAAAAACGGAATTGACATTGATCTGACCCCCGTTGAATTCCAGATAATCGAATATCTGTTTTCCGCTGCCGGCGCACCGGTAGACCGCCTTGATATATTAAAGCGTGTTTGGGGTGACGGGTATATCGGTGAAGAAAAGATTGTTGATGTAAATATCAGAAGACTTCGTATGAAAATAGAAGACGATCCGTCTGCTCCTCGACATCTTATAACTGTATGGGGCAGAGGATATAAATGGAACACCTAATTTTTATCACACTCTAAAGGAGAAGCTACCGTGGTATCGAACGACATTCAGGTAAAAGGACTGACAAAACGATGGATCATCAATGTTACAAGTGTCATCGTTGTTCTTGTGCTGCTTGCGGAAACACTCCTCTCGATTTTGATATACAACACATATGTAAATTCAGTTAAAGGCGAAATCAATTCACAGATAGCAATGAGCACACCTTTCTTTGAAAGTGTGAGTAAGCTCGGCAGTACTGAATATGAGCAAAGCTGCAAGGAATACACCGCCGAGTATGCAAGAAAAAACGCCACTGAGCTTCAGATGATCGACAAATACGGCAATGTTATTGCATCGTCACAGGGTTTTGTGAGCAACACAAACTTTTATCCGGATTATACATCCGCTCTTGAAGCAAGCGGCGGCAAGGGCTCGTATCTCGGTAAAAACGAAAACGGCGAACATATTATGGCTGTCTGTGTGATGATGCCGGAAGCATCCGGCGAAAGCATTGGTGCCGCACGCTTTATCATTTCTATGGAAAAGGTGTATGAAAACATACTTCAAAACATCATTTTTGCCATGGTGATAGGTGTTGTGATAATACTTATTTCAGCAGGCTCCGGATTTTTATTCTTACGGCAGATACTTAAGCCGATAAGAGATATCACCTCTGCGGCTTTTCGTATCGCCTCCGGTAAATTTGATGACCGACTTCCCGTGACCAATGCCGATGAAATAGGCAAGCTATGCGACACAATAAATTATATGGCGCAGGAGCTTGAAAGCGCAGAAAAAATTAAAAATGATTTTATCTCAACAGTATCACACGAGCTTCGCACTCCCCTCACCGTTATAAAGGGGTGGGGCGAAACTGTCAAGGCATCCGAGGGTGCTGACCCCGAAATAACAGAGCGTGGCATCAATATAATCATCCACGAATCGGAGCGCCTCTCTTCACTTGTTGAGGATCTGCTTGACTTCTCCCGTATGCAGTCGGGCAGAGCACAGATGCAAATGCAAAAAATCGATATACTTGCTGAGCTTGGCGAAGCGGTATATATGTATAAAGGTATGGCGCAAGACGAAGGCGTTACACTAGACTATATCGAACCGGAAATGCTTCCGCCCATTATGGCTGACGCTAACCGACTAAGACAGGTATTTATAAATATTATCGACAATGCAATAAAATATTCCGCAGACGGCGGTCATGTGCTTGTTGAAGCATCGCTTCACGATGTGTTCGTGCAGGTTACTGTCAAGGATACGGGTTGCGGAATTGCTGCGCAGGATATCGGCAAGGTAAAAGAAAAATTTTACAAAGCAAATACTATGGTACGTGGTTCCGGTATCGGTCTTGCAATAGCTGATGAGATTATCAAACAGCACAACGGTATTCTTGAAATTGAATCCACCGAGGGCGCCGGCACGACCGTTACGATTGCGCTGCCATTTATAAAAACCGAAAATTAAAAGGAGAAAAATATATTGAGTAATAAATGCTGTAAAAAGACCTCAATAGGCGGTCAGGCCGTTATTGAAGGTGTAATGATGAAAGGACCCCAGCGTACGGTTCTTGCAGTCAGAGGTTCTGACGGCAACATCGTTGTTGAAGATGTTGACTGCAAGCCTGTGAAAAACAAATTCTTAAAGCTGCCTATTATAAGAGGCGTAGTCGGATTTGTAAATTCTATGCTTCTCGGTTACAAAACTCTTATGCGTTCCGCCGATCTTTCGGGTATGACAGATCTCGAGGAAGAACAGGATAAGCAGAAGATGGAGAAAAAGGCTGAAAAACTGGCTGCTAAAAAAGGCATCAGCAAGGATGAGGCTTTGGAAATAATCAAATGCAAGAGCAATAAAGCAATTGATATGCTGCTCGGTGCTGTTATGGTGATTGCATCGGTACTCGGTGTATTGCTTGCAGTGGCTCTGTTTATCTACGCTCCGTCTTATGTTTTCGATTTGATACAGAAAGTCGTTCCAACAGACATCACCAAATTAGCTCCGCTTTTTGAAGGTATCTTGAAGGTAATACTATTTGTCGGATACATACTTTTGGTGTCACAGATGAACGATATAAAACGAGTATTCAAATATCACGGTGCAGAGCATAAAACTATATTCTGCTATGAAGCAGGGCTTGAGCTTACAGTTGAAAATGTAAAAAAGCAGATTCGTTTTCATCCTCGCTGCGGTACATCATTTATGTTTTTGATGATCGCAGTAAGTATACTCGTATCGACTATCCTTGTTCTTATATTTCCCGACATTCGTGAAGTCACATATGTGTGGGGTACAATAAAGCTACTGCTCGTTCCGCTGTTTTGCGGACTAGGATATGAGCTGATTAAGCTTTGCGGCAAATATGATAATATAGCAACACGCATTATTGCTGCGCCCGGCCTTTGGATTCAGCGAATTACTACAAAGGAACCGGATGATGATATGATTGAAGTTGCAATTGAATCATTAAAACCGGTGATTCCCGAAAACGGTGAGGATATTATAGGATGACGCTTCGTGAGCTTTATGGGTTTTGCAAAACCGGTCTTGAATGTGAAAATGCAGGCTTTGAGGCACGGCAGATATGTTTGAAATTCACCGGCTACGATAAAACAAACTTTTTGATGAACTACAATAAAATCGCCGCTCCTGAACTGATAAGCAAATGTGCTGACGCTGTGAAAAAACGCAACAGTGGCATACCGCTTTACTACATTCTCGGCGAATGTGAATTTTACGGATATCCGTTTTATGTAGGGGACGGCGTACTTATTCCACGGCAGGATACAGAAACGCTTGTGGATGAACTGATAAAGTCCTGCAAGCTGAAAGAATCACCCAGAGTGCTTGATCTTTGCTCCGGCAGCGGATGTATAGCAATATCTGCCTCACTGGAAGCAGGTGTTCATATTGACGCAGTTGAGTATTATGACAAGGCTTATGAATATCTATGTCGCAATATTGAGCTTAACAAAGCAGATGTTACACCGATAAAAGCGGATGCATTGGACTTTTGCGGTGATTATGACATAGTAGTAAGTAATCCGCCGTATATCGCAGAGCGTGAACGAGGCGATCTGTCAAGAGAAGTGCTTAATGAACCGCACACCGCCTTATTTGCTGATGATGACGGACTTGCATTTTACAAGAAGATATCCCAGAACTTCAGAAACAACGAAAACATTACTTTAATGTTCGAGGTGGGCTTTAAATCGGACAGTAAAGTTGCTAATATAATGTCAGACAACGGTTTTAAAAATATCCGCACCGTTGCTGATCTTGGCGGTATCAACCGCATTGTTATCGGAGAAAAGTAAAAGGAGAGATAGAATTATGGCTGAAAAGAAGATCGCAAAGGTTTCCGAAAGAGTAGTGCCGTCTGACAAGAAAAAGGCGCTTGACACGGCACTGGCTAACATTGAAAAAACATACGGCAAAGGCGCAGTAATGCGTCTTGGTGAGCATTCCGCACTTAATGTTGAGGCTATTTCCACCGGCTCCGTTTCACTTGATATGGCGCTAGGTATAGGCGGTATTCCAAAGGGCAGAATTATTGAAATATACGGTCCTGAATCATCAGGTAAAACCACTATTGCACTTCATGCAGTTGCTGAAGCACAGAAAAACGGTGGCATTGCGGCATTTATTGATGTAGAGCATGCGCTTGACCCCGTATATGCACAGGCTTTGGGTGTTGATATTGATTCTCTTTTGGTTTCCCAGCCTGATACCGGCGAGCAGGCACTTGAGATATGCGAACAGCTGGTTCGTTCAAACGCTATCGACATCGTTGTAGTTGACTCAGTTGCAGCGCTTGTTCCGAGAAGCGAGATCGAAGGTCTTATGGGTGATTCTCATGTCGGCGCACACGCAAGACTTATGTCGCAGGCGCTTCGTAAGCTTACAGGTTGCATTTCAAAATCCAACTGTGCTGTTATCTTTATCAACCAGCTTCGTGAGAAGGTCGGCGTTATGTACGGAAATCCGGAAACTACCACCGGCGGACGTGCACTGAAATTCTTTGCAAGCGTGCGTATTGATATAAGAAGAGTTGAAACTTTGAAGGTTCAGGGCGAATCGGTCGGTAACCGTACAAAAGCAAGAATTGTTAAAAACAAGGTTGCTCCCCCATTCAAAGAGGTTGAGTTTGATATTATGTACGGTCAGGGAATCTCATATGAGGGTGAACTTTGTGACCTTGGTGTTAAGTGCGATGTTATCAAAAAGAGCGGTGCTTGGTTCTCATACGGCGATATGAAGATCGGTCAGGGTCGTGATAAGGTCAAGGAGTTCCTCGCACAGAACAAGGATGTTGCCAAAGAGATTGAAGAAAAGATCAAGGAACAGCGTGATGTCCTTATGAATACACGCCGCATTAAAACAAAGATCGATGATGAAGAACTTGTTGTCGATGTTGAACCTGAGGCTAATAAAAAGCCGTCGATTGATCTCGACATTGACATTGCGGTCGAAGACTAATGCTTATCACCGATGTTAAAAAGGCAAAAAAGCATCTTATAGATGTCGAGATAAATGGCGAGATCTATAAGATAGATGAAGAAGCATTTATCGCATCAAGACTGTTTACCGGCTCGGAAATATCTGAAGCCGGTCTTGCGGCTCTGATGTATAAATCTGACCTTATAAGAGCAAAAAACAAAGCTCTGTGGCTACTTTCTCATCGTGACTACTCAAAAAAAGAAATGCTCGGAAAACTAAAGCCTGATTTTGACGCCGATGCAGCAGCCGAAGCTATTGAACTGCTGAGCGAATGCGGTATGATAGATGACGAGCGTTTTGCGCGGGTTTATGCGAATGACCTTGTTAATTTAAAAGGTCTTTCAAAGCGTGGCGTGGTTATGGAGCTTATTAAAAAAGGTATTGATCGTGAAACCGCTGCAATTGTTGCAGAGGAAACTGCGATCGATGAAACCGAAACTATTAAAGAAATTATCAGAGTGCGTTATTATAACTGTCTTGATGATGAAAAAGGAAAACGCCGGATGTTTTCCGGTCTCGCAAGAAAAGGCTATTCCTACAATGCGGTAAAGCACGCACTTGAAGAATATTTGGAGGAAAATGATGTCTATTAAAGTCGGTATGGTTTCTCTTGGCTGTCCCAAGAACCAGACAGATGCAGAAATAATGCTCTCATTGCTTAAAGAGGGCGGTTATGAAATAACCGGTGATGAAAATGCGGCTGATGTAATTATTGTAAACACCTGTGGCTTTATTGCCGAGGCAAAGCAGGAGGCTATTGATAATATTCTTGAGCTTGCCGAGCTTAAGAAAGCAGGCAGCCTTAAGTCTATTATCGTTACCGGATGTATGGCAGAGCGCTATCGTGATGAAATACTTTCCGAAATGCCCGAGGTAGATGCAGTTGTCGGTATCGGCTCAAATAAAAACATCTGCTCTGTTGTGAAAAATGTGCTCGGCGGCTGTAAATACAGTGAATACGGTGAAAAAACCGATCTTTTAATGGATAATACAAGAATTCTCACCTCCCCTTCTTATACTGCATATATCAGAATTGCTGACGGATGTGACAATAAATGTACCTACTGTGCAATTCCTATGATAAGGGGCGGATTCCGTTCAAGAACTATTGAAAGCGTATTGGATGAGGCAAAAACGCTTGCACAAAACGGTGTTAGGGAGCTTGTGCTTATCGCACAGGATACCACCCGTTACGGAGAGGATCTGTACGGAAAATCTGCTTTACCGCAGCTTCTTACAGAGCTTTCCTTGATCGACGGTATTCGTTGGATAAGAATACTTTACACATATCCTGAACGCATTACAGACGAGCTTATTGATGTAATGGCAAGCAATGATAAGATACTTAAATATCTTGATATTCCGATGCAGCACGCAAGCGACAATGTGTTAAAGCGTATGAACAGAAAGAGTGATAACAAATCACTTCGTTCGCTTATTGATAAGCTTCGCCGCAAAATGCCCGACATCACCATACGCACTACATTTATCGTTGGATTCCCAGGTGAAACTGAAGAGGATTTTGCAACACTTTGCGAATTTATAAAGGATATGAAATTCAACCGCGCAGGCTGCTTCACCTATTCAGAGGAGGAGGGCACACCTGCTGCAGAGTTTGACGGAAAAATAGATGAACAGGTAAAGCAAGACCGTTACGATATTCTTATGACGGAACAGTCAGTCGTGAATGAGCAGTTGCTCGATGGTATTATCGGAAAACAGATCACCGTACTTATAGAGGGATATGATTCAATGAACAAGTGTCATTATGGCAGAAGTGAAATGGATGCTCCCGAAATCGATGGTAAGGTATTTATAGTTTCAAAAACTCCGAAATACAATGCCGGAGAATTCGTTGAATGTATAATTACCGACACACTCGACTATGATTTATTGGCAGAGAGCTTATAGAAGGGATCGTTTTTATGAATTTACCTAATAAATTAACACTTGCACGATTTATTATGACTCCGATATTCCTTATTTTAATGCTTGTTGAGTTTCCTCACCATTATCTTGCAGGACTTATTGTGTTTATCATAGCATCACTGACTGATTATTTTGACGGCAAAATAGCAAGACGTGACGGACTTATCACTACATTCGGAAAATTTCTTGATCCTATTGCAGACAAGATGCTTACAACCGCAGCATTTCTGGTGTTTTTACAGAATGGAACCGGCTACGGCATTATATGGATCGTATTCATAGTGCTTGCCCGTGAATTCGTTGTTACATCAGTAAGACTTATATCAGCAGGCAGTGGAAAAATAATTGCGGCAAACATATGGGGCAAGCTCAAAACCGTTATGCAGATGATTGCTATAATTGCAACTATATTTTTCGAGTATGTTATCAGCGAATTCATTTACGGTATTGAACTGCTTCCTGTGATGATAGTTGAGCCGGTGCGTATCGTATGTTCAATATTGCTTTGGATATCTGCTATTCTTACATTTATTGCAGGTATTACTTATGTTATTGACAACAAGGAATATATAAATTTTAATAAATGATATAGACATTTTTAGTTCTTTGTGATATTATATTAATATAGGCTAAAGACTTTGATCAAAAAGAGTAACCGTTTAATCGCTTTAAGAGAGCGTATGTCATTGGCTGAAAGCATATGTAAGCAAGAAACGGCGAAGTGCGTTTGAGAGTCGGTAGGGGGAAAATAAGTATCTCTGCCCGGTAGCCACCGTTAAAGGGCAAAATCGAGTTATAAACAGGAGTGGAACCGCGTTTATTCGCCTCCGTCGCATTTTGCGGCGGAGTTTTTGTTTTTGAAAGGAGATATACAATGTTTGAAAGATTAAAAGAAGACATTGCTACAGTAAAAGCTAATGACCCTGCAGCAACATCTGCTTTTCAGATTTTTTTCTTATATCCCGGACTTAAAGCAGTGAGAATGCATCGCAGAGCAAACTTTTTCTATCGGCATAAGCATTACTTCATAGCAAGGTGGATATCGCAAAGATGCGTAAAGAAAACTAATATAGAGATTCACCCGGGTGCAACCATCGGCAAAAGGTTTTTTATAGATCACGGAACAGGCGTTGTTATCGGCGAAACCGCTGTTATCGGTGATGATGTAGTGGTTTATCAGGGTGTAACGCTTGGCGGTACCGGTAAACATACGGGCAAACGCCACCCGACTATCGGTAATAATGTTATTATCGGCTCCGGTGCTAAGGTTTTGGGCCCTTTCAAAGTGGGCGATAACTCAAAAATTGCCGCAGGAGCGGTGGTACTCAACGAAATACCGCCTGATTGTACTGCAGTCGGTATACCGGCAAGAGTAGTCCGCGTTAAGGGTGAACGCAATATTCATGACCTCGACCACATCATATTCCCGATCCCGTTGCACAAAAGTTCTGTGAATTGGAACACAAGATATATCAGTTAGAGAAAAAATTAAGAGAAAAAGAGGAAGAGATAAATGAACCTGTATAATACTGCAACAAGAAAAAAAGAAGAATTTAAACCCTTTGTTGAGGGTAAGGTTTCAATGTACACCTGCGGACCAACTGTATATCATTTTGCCCACATAGGCAATCTTCGCACTTATATTATGGAAGATGTT
>JAFPAK010000386.1 GCA_017390825.1 Clostridia bacterium | reverse complement strand
TTAATATAATTTCAGAGGTATGTATTTCATGCAATATTCAAAATTATATGTAAAAAGAATTTATGCGCTGTGTAAGAGCCGCGGAATTTCAATAAACAAATTATCTTTAATGAGTGGGGTCAAGCAATCCACTTTAGATAATATAATGAGAGGGATAACAAAAAATCCCGGTGTGAAAACGGTGCACAAGGTAGCAACTGCATTTAATATGACCTTATCTGAATTTCTCGACTTTAAAGAGCTTAATGATTATTCGTTTGCCGATGAGGAAGAGGAATAAATCAACACACATAAAAATCCGTTCAAAGCGCAATGCTTTGAACGGATTTTTCATTCCAACATTTACAGATTTACATATTGCACTGTATAATTGTATAATTAATAACGGTGATTACAATATGAATTTTTCAAATACTTCAAAAAGACTTATAGTGATAGGTTTTACAACCGCAATACTGCTGTTTGTGATAGCAGCACTTCTCGCACACGCTCCGACAATGCCGCCGAAGCACAGTGACTTCTTCGCTGCTTACGGTGTAAAAGCTCTATTCTGCTTCTCATTTGGTGCTGTTATTTACGAATTAGCAAAGGTTTTAAACCGAAATTAATATCTCGGTGACCACAGATCTTCCTCATCCATATTAACAAAGGTGGTAGTCTGTTCCGGCTCTGTTTCAGCGGCCGTGGTAGTAACGGCGATAGTTGTAGTTGCCGTTACTACAGAGTTGTTGCCGTTATCATCATCGTTATTTATCATTTTCGGAATTATCAGCAATGCCGCAGCCGCTACGACTATTACAGCCACAATAATTGCAATTTTTTTATTCATTTCAGTTCGCCTCCCGATGATAATATAACACATGGGATACAAATATGTCAATAAAAATGATACAAGGTCGGGTAAATTCCCCAACCTTGTAATTTTTTATGCATTTGTTTCTTTACCAACGACAACAGGAATTTTGCCTACAAAATATGCACCGATAGCAGTAAGCAATATCTCGGGGATCATATAAAGACCGTTATAGATAACAGAATAGAACATTGCAAGTCCGGCGCCCGAATAATCTGCAAGCACCTGCGCGCCGAAATCACCGCCCATTACATCGGTGAACCACCATTCTGCCCATGCACCGAAGAAGATAGCGCCGGAAATAATATGAACGATATATCTCACAGACAATGCAACAACAGAACCGAGGCACAAAGCAACTGAGGCATTTGCCTTCTTTCTGAACAGTCCACCAAGACCTATAACTGTATATGCAATTACATAGTCGAGCAGGCAGATTATGATAGCCTTGTACCATATCTGCTGATCGTCACCCGGCATAAAGAACGCACTTACCGTTTTAAACCCGAGCAGCATCTGCACAATAGAATATGTAAATGCAGATATAAAGCCCCAGCCCATACCGTAACGGTAGGAAAGGATAACGATAGGCAGCATACTGAGGATCGTGATACCGCCGCCCTGCGGAAGTGAGAACGGCTGCAAAACTGAAAGCACGCTGGCAAGCGCAATAAATATAGCGCTGATAACAAGCCGTTCGGTGTTGAATTTCTTTTGTGTTGACATTTTTATCGCTCCTTAGCAATTAAATAAATTAAAAGCGTCTGCACGAATAAAAATGCAGACGCTAATGGTGCGATAAACATATCATCCCTACGTCGGCATTATCCGAATCAGGTCAAATGGTCAGAACAGCAATATTGTTCAATCTCAGCCGAGTAGCCCCAGCCCCCATATTTTGCTTTCGTTCAACATTATAGTATATAAGATTACATTTGTCAAGCAAAAAATTAACTCCCCAAAAAGATTGGGGAGTTAATTTGCTTTTTATTCCACAGTTAAACTGATTTTTTAGAAAATGCTTTTACAAAGCTCAGTTTGGTAATTCACCGTAAAGGTCAAATCTGAAAAGCTTTGTTTCGTCTTCCGGCAGTTCGCATCTGATTTTGGTGTTGTGCATTGTTCCACCGTTCATCAGCTTTGCGAGGGCTGCTAAAAGCAAAAGTCTTGATTTAAGATTAAGGCTGTCGCCATCTTCAGTCTCAAGAAAAACATTTCCCTTACAGCTTTCGACTGTCTTAATAAAATTAGCGATGTCGATGTTGTTTAGTGTAAGTTCTGATACCATAATTACTGCCTCCTTATAAATATTCTTATGAAGCTTTAATTCACTTCACACCTATATAATACTCATAAATCAGCTTTTTGTCAAGTTGTAAAATAGCGAACTTGCACAAACATTTAGTTTAATTTTTGTGCAACATCAACAATAGGGACGGCTATATACTTTTCAAGCAGCATATCAGGATAATAGGAAAGCTTTGCTTTGCGAAGCCCTTCATGCCCCATATCCTCTTCACGGTTGATATATCTGTAACTACCGCAAAATCGCTTTGCAAACTCACGATTGATGATTGCATAAGCACCCCGAAGCTCCGCAACCGCTTTTTCAAAATGCACGCAGAAGGTATCAGTGCAAATAGGCTCACCGATAGAAAAAGCCACGACCTCACCTTTTCGGCGGATGATCCCTCCGCAAAGACCAAGTGCATTAAAATAATCAAAAGCTGTATCGAGTGCAGATCTTTCAAACTCAATGTCCTCTCTGCTCTCACCATAGCGGCTGTACCACATCTCACTGAAAATGCGGCATTCCCTGATATTATCGTTATTTATTTCTTCAAAGCACCAATCGGGCTCATCCTCAAACCGTCGGATATGGTTACGCTTACTTTGCAGTTTTTTACCGGCAAGAGAAATAAGTTTATCTGATGAATACAGATAATCTGCTGCATTTCGGTCATTATAATATATAAACATATCCGGAAAATACTTTTCAAGCTCCTCTTTATGCTTATTATCAAGTCCACGAAAACACCAATTTCTTTTTTCGTTTTGTATAATATATCTTGCCGCATTAATCCTGTCAGGCAGTGCTCCTGCAGGATAATTATATACATTAAGTATACCTCTTTTGTATCTCGGTACATATGCGCCGCAAAGGACTGCGAACTCTGTTTTATACGCACTACTCCACAAAAAGTTGTTGCCAAAGCAGTAATCACATCCACGGTGAGTGTCTCGCAAAATGATACTGTCCACCATTGGTTTATCGGCAATATTTAAAGTTTTAAACCGTTCTGTAGCTTCCAAAATTATAACCCCTGCATAACTGCGTTCAAATGCTCTTTGTACATATCCTTTACATCTTGCGGCGCTGATATTCTGACATTGCCGCTCAAAGAGGTAAGCCATCCAAAAAACTGCGGACTTATCTCGACCTTGACATTTATGCAGAATTTATCTCCCTCAGGCACGATCATCACATCGCTGCCGAACCGATCGATAATAACGCCGCAAAAGCCACCGTCAAATTCAAGACGGACATCTTTTTCTTCGCCTGCAAACATTGAAAATACCTTTTTTGAATATTCGGCAAGGTCTATTTTACTTATCGCCTCTTCGCCTATACGAGGTATGTTTTCGGCGGCTATATCGGTGATCTTATCGACCCTGAAATGCTTGATATATCCTGCTTCGTTATCATACCCGATAAGATAATAATTCTCGTCGTCCCACACAAGTGTGACCGGACTTACATAGTATTTTTCTCCGCCTTTTTTAAACTCACGCTGTTTATTTCCAACATACTGATAATACTTAAAGCTGATGGTATTATCATTGTTTATGGCATTATGTATTTCATCTACGGCATAATAAATAGCTTCATTCTGATTTTTAATTCTGCGGTAATTGATAACATTGCGGTTTAGTTGAGTTGCCTCATGCTTTGAGCAAAGCGAATAAAGTTTTTTAATAAGCTGCTCTGATTTTTTCTCTGTTAAAAATTTGGATGCCTGAACTGCATCCACCAGCATTTTAAGCTCGGCAAGCTCAAAATGCCGCTCACCTATGTAATATTCGTTGCTCCTTGTACGCTCGCATATAATATCAAGTCCGTATAAACGCAGCTCCTCAATATCGGAATAAACAGCTTTACGCTCGGCTGATATACCGTAGTTAAGCAACCGCTGTTTTAAGTAGTTTACAGACAACGTATGTTTTTCATCCGACTCATTTTCAAGAATATCCTTCAGATACAACAGTTTTAATTTCTGATTTGACGACTTTGCCATAATTACACCGCCTTTTACATATGATTTTATCACAAAATAAAATATTTTTCAACAAGGTTGGGATCATATGTATGCAATTCTTACTGCTGACAGACATAAAAAACATCTATTCCGTATAACAGAACAGCATTTCGGCACAGTAAGGTATTTTATTATACGTTGCGGAAGAAAAATTGATTTGAACAAGATACAAAGAAAACTTAAAAAGAAGGTGAAAGCAATATTCATTCCTGAATACTTGCAGCATTACGTAATTGAGTTTGAGTCTATTCCTACTCTTTTCTCACAAGGATTTATAGATGCTATATTTAAAAATTCAGCAACAGATATTATTAAAAACGCTCATGACAGTATATACATATGCGACCGTGACTGCAATATGCCATCACTTGCAGAGCTCGCAGTGCGGCATTGCGACGATGTAAGAATAGTCGGTGAAGCAGACAAGTGGACTGATTTTTGCGAACACATCTATAACAAATACGGCACTCTGCCGCAAATATGTGAAAATACCGGTACAGGCACAGTCATAAACTGTGACGAACGGTCAATAACAGTAGATAGCAGTACCGCCAAGCTTGACCGCAAATATTTGAATAGAAGTTTACCGCAGATATCCGTTCCCGACGGTATTGATCTTGTTGATTTCACAGCATTTTTAGCGTTGCACCGTGAGTTTGAACATCTTTATAACCAATCCCTTTGAGTTGACAAAGAAATAATAGTATGCTAAAATTTTAATAAGTCATAGCAGGAGGGCAATAATTCGTGAGCGAAGTTAAATACAACACAAAGCAGCGCGATCTGATACTCGATTATCTGAAAAAACATGACGGTCACTCTACCGCCGAGCAGATATACTACGGTCTTAAGTCCGACGGCAATACCGTTGGCAAATCAACTGTTTACCGTTATCTTGATGCTCTTTGCGAAAAAGGTAATGTACGAAAATTCACTGCTGACGGAATGAGCGCCTGTTATTCATACGCAAATGAGCATTGCAATGAGCATTATCATCTTGTATGCAGCGGCTGCGGCGCACTTATTCACACCGAATGTGACGAGATTGAAGAGCTTATCTCGCATTTTTATAAGGAACACCGCTTTAAGATAGATATGACAAAAACAGTCCTCTACGGAAGGTGTGAGGACTGCATGAAAAAGTTATGATTTAATTTTCTTATCAAGCGGAAGTTGAGAAATTATAATTGCTGCAAACATTACAAGACAGCCTATAAGTTCCCTTGCGCTCATGCTGACATCTTTTTGCATTATCAGACCGAAAACCGTAAATTCGCCAAGCACAGCAAAGACTGATTCAAAGCTCATTGCAAGTGATGCCACAGTAGGTGAACAGTATTTCTGACCTACCACCTGCAAGGTGTATGCAACACCAGTGGACATTATGCCGAGATAAAGTATCGGGATGGCTGCATCAAGAATTGTGGAAACATCGGGTGTTTCAAAAGCGAACATCAGCACAAGTGAAATAATTCCTGATGTAAAAAACTGTATGCAGGAAAGCTTGACACCGTCGGCATACTGAATGAAATAGTCTACTGCAATTATATGTATAGCAAAAACAATGGCACAAACAAGAACATATGTATCTCCTATCGCAAGCGAGAACGAACCGTCCATACACAAAAGATAAAGACCGACCAGACCTACCGCAATGCATATCCATATATGCCACGGAACTCTTTTTTTGAAGACAAGACCGATAAGCGGCACAAACAAAATATATAATGCTGTTATAAATCCTGCCTTACCGGGAGTTGTATATTCAATCCCAAACTGCTGAAGATTAGTTGCAGTACACAACACAACACCGCATACTATTCCGCCGAGAATGAGCATTTTATTGTTCGTTTTCGGCGGATTTTTGTCGCTCTTTTTCTTGTTAAAAAGTCTCATTGCGAGTATTACGGGAATTAGTGCCATGCCTCCTATTATAGATCTTGTTGCCTGCACAGTAAACGGTTGCAGGGTATCAGCTGCAGAGCTTTGTGCAACAAATGCGCATCCCCAGATAAGTGCAGTGAGTAATAAAATAAGCGTACCTTTTAACTGTCCCTTCAAATCAAAACATCCCTTTTATCAGAATACCAGCCCATTATATCAAAAAACAAGAAATATTACAACTCAAAAATTTACTGGTTATACAATATTGCCTTTGATATATCCTTTGCCGTGTTCTTGCGGTCTCCTTTTTGCAAAAGATAAGACATATTTGACGGAGTTTCGGGATCCCATGTAAATGAGCAATCATCATATATCGTCATACTGCCGCTTTGTGCTTCAAAATGCTCACAAAGTCCGCAAACTGCATAAAGAACAGTACTTGGATCAGCAGTGTGGTGATCCCAATTATCACCGTATCTTCCACGATGCAACTGATATGCTCTGCGTATAATATTATCCTGTCTTGCATTATGCAGTTCTTCACCGAAAAATATATTGTGACCGATATCTCTGCCGACAAAAGTGATCTTACCACGATAATTTCGGATACAGTACAAAGCAGGCTCACTGTCCCTCGTAAAATTGACATTGTCTATTGCAGGATCATCAGGAAAATTTCCTCCCATACATATCCACTCGCAGACCTTTTTATCTATAAGCTCCATTCCACAAAGGGGACTGATATTATCAGCGCTGCTTTTCATCAGCCCCGCAAGATTGGTAAGATAGCCGATAGTGACTATTTTCACTGAATTATCAGCACTTTCAGCCAATGCCTTACGCATTACGCTGACAGCATCTGGGGCATCATCGTTATCCTTGATTTTGTGTGGGAATTCTTTTGATATTATATCAAGAAAGCAGGAATCATCACGATATGCTCCTGTACCGTTTTTCGGCGCGCCTACCGGAATATCACCTCTGCCGTAATATGTGTTGACAGCATCCACCACCGCTGCTGATGCAGGATAGCGTGATGATACTGTGACACCGAGTATCCTAGCTTTTTTTCTGCGTTCAAAATTAAGCAGCATACCGAGTGCTGCCACATCATCGCAATCGGTAAGCATATCTGTATCAAGCAGAATATTAGCACAGCTGCTTGAAATATTACTGTAAAAATCCTCACGGTAATACTGCTTTTCGGCATCAAATTCATCGTAGCATCCACCGCAAAAATTTATATCCTCCGCTTTTTTGATGAGCGAAAGAGAAATATCGTGTCTTGCGCCGATATATTCGGTATTTAAAAATGCATCCACAATTTTAATTGCAGTTTCATCGTCAGTGATCTTACCGCCAAGACACAAAATATTCGCATCATTATGCTGGCGGGTAAGCACAGCTGTTTCAACACTGTCAACAAGTGCCGCACGCACACCTTTATACTTGTTGGCAATCATGCTCATACCTATACCTGTACTGCAAATAAGTATGCCGAACGGTGCAAGTCTTTTATGTACTGCAGATGCAACACGCGATGCATAATAAGGATAGCGAACTATATCGGTACTGTCTGAACCTTCATTTACTACCCATATTCTCTTTTTCTGAAGATGCACCATTATCTTCTTTTTCAACTCATATCCGCCGTGGTCATTTGCAATATAAACTGTCATGCCCAATTCCCCCTTAAGTTGATTATATATTATATGTTTACCGCTTGCAAGTAAAAAGCGTATGAAGAACGCTCTTCATACGCTTTTATATACTATATTACGCTGTAAAGCATTTCTGCATAGGTCGGTAATGGCCAATATTCAGAGCCGATCAGCGTTTCAAGCTCATCAACAACTGCGCGAAGCTCCTGCATACCCAAGAATATTCTGGTGCGGTAGTACATTCCCTTATCCTGTGTGCCCTCGATATCCTTTGCACCGAGTACCGCTTCTTCGAGGTTGCCAAGTTTAATATACATTGAATCGGCAAGCACGGAAATCTTTTCAGCCAATGACTTCTCCATAATGCCACCCACACCGACTGCAGCCTTGTCAGCTACAAGTCCGACAAGCATAGACTCATATTCCATAACCGCAGGCATAACCTGTTTTTTGATGAGATCTATCATCGTAAGTGCTTCAATAGAGATTGTGGTACAATAATTCTCCATATATATCTCATATCTCGCCTCAAGCTCCTCTTTGGTGTAGACACCGAATTTTTCAAAGAGTTTGATATTTTTCTCATCAAGCATCGTAGCGAGTGCTTCGGGAGTAGTTTTTAGATTATGTAATCCTCTTTCTTCTGCTTCCTTTTCCCACTCATGGGAGTATCCGTTTCCGTTAAAGATGATGCGTTTATGCGCTTTTATAGTCTTTTGAATAAGTGCCATACCATCTCTTACAATATCAGTAGAGTCTTTTAACTCTTTATAGAATTCAGTCAAAGCATCTGCAACGATGGTGTTAAGCACAGTATTACAGTCAGCTATAGATGCAGACGAACCCAGCATACGGAACTCAAACTTGTTACCGGTAAAAGCAAACGGCGAGGTTCTGTTGCGGTCGGTATTATCCTTTTTGAATTTAGGAATAAGGCTTACACCAAGATCCATTACCACCTTTTCGTGTGCCTCATATGACTCACCCGATTCGATAGCATCCAACACCTCTTGAAGCTCATCGCCAAGGAACATCGAGATGATAGCCGGCGGAGCCTCATTTGCACCAAGTCGGTGATCATTTCCTGCTGAAGCAACGGAAATACGCATAAGATCCTGATAATCATCAACTGCCTTGATAACTGCGGCAAGAAAAAGAAGAAATTGTGTATTTTCATAAGGGGTTTTACCCGGATTAAGAAGATTTTCTCCCTTATTTGTAGAAAGCGACCAGTTATTATGCTTGCCGCTTCCGTTTACACCGGCAAACGGCTTTTCATGCAAAAGGCAGACAAGCCCGTGGCGGTCAGCCACATTCTTCATAAGCTCCATTGTGAGCTGATTATGATCAGTTGCAACATTGGTGGTAGAAAACACCGGAGCCATTTCATGCTGTGCAGGTGCACCCTCATTGTGCTTTGTTTTTGCATTTATACCAAGCTTCCAGCATTCCTCGTCAAGATCACGCATAAATTCAACTATCTTTGGCTTAAGCTGACCGAAATACTGATCATCCAGCTCCTGTCCTTTCGGCGGCTTAGCGCCAAACAGAGTTCTACCGGTGAACATAAGGTCACTGCGCTTTAAATACATTTCCTTATCAATGATAAAGTATTCCTGTTCGGGACCTACTGTGGTTGTAACACGCTTTGCCGTATTTCCGCAAAGCTTCAGTATCTTCATTGCAGCCTCGTTGATAACCTGCATTGAACGCAACAGCGGTGTTTTCTTATCAAGTGCCTCTCCGGTGTAGGAACAGAACGCAGTAGGAATATATAGTGAACCTTCCTTTACAAAAGCGTATGATGATGGATCCCATGCAGTATATCCGCGTGCTTCAAAAATAGCACGGATACCACCTGATGGGAAGGATGAAGCATCCGGCTCGCCTTTAACAAGTTCCTTACCCGAAAACTCCATAATAACATTACCGTTGCCATCCGGACTGATAAAGCTATCGTGCTTGCCGGCGGTAGTTCCGGTCATAGGTTGAAACCAATGTGTATAATGTGTTGCGCCGAGATCAATAGCCCAGCGTTTCATAGCGTTTGCCACAACATTTGCAACTGCGAGATCAAGTGCTGCGCCTTTTTCGACAGTTTCTTTAAGTGCCTTATAAGTTTCCTTGGGAAGACGGTCCTTCATAACCTTGTCATTAAAGACGTAACATCCGAACATCTCCGGTACATTTGTACTCATGCTTATATTTCCTCCAAAAAATAACAATAAAAGACGCTATGAGCCCATAACATGACTCACAGCGTCCTTGCTGTTTCGTTGATAGCATTATATCATTACACACATTTTATGTCAAGCATATTTTTTAAATGTGCGGTATGTATTTAAAAAAATCGTTGCAATTACATTATATTACTGCTATAATGAATTTAATTATAAAATTCAAGAGGTGAGTTCCCCTTTTATGGGTACGGACAGTATTATTCAAATAATAATTATGATCGTGTGCGTTGTTTTTTCGGCATACTTTTCTGCCACGGAAACTGCTTTTACATCGCTTAACCGCATCCGCCTAAAGACAATGGCGGACACAGGTAATAAAAAAGCAAAGCGCACCTATGCCCTATCGGAAAAATATGATAAGCTTATTTCAACAGTGCTTATTGGAAACAACATTGTAAACATTCTGCTTGCAACTGTGTCAACGCTGTTTTTTGTAAACAACATAAGCAAAAATTTTGGTGCAACATTTTCAACAATTGCATCTACAATAGTTGTATTGATTTTCGGAGAGATAGGCCCAAAAACAATTGCAAAGGAAATGCCCGAAAGATTTGCAATGTTTTCTACACCTTTTATCCGTATGCTAATGGTGCTCTTAACACCAATAAATGCACTTTTCAGTGCATTTAAGTCATGTCTTACCGCTATGTTTAAGATCGGCAAGTCATCAGGCATCACCGAAGATGAACTGCTGATTATGGTCGATGAGGCAGAGCAGGACGGTGAGCTTGATGAACAGGAATCAGAGCTTATAAGAAGCGCTATCGAATTTACAGAGCGTGAAGCCAGCGACATTCTCACTCCTCGTGTTGATGTTGTTGCAATCGACAAAACCACGCAGAACGGTGAAATTGCAAAGCTATTCCAGCAGACCGGATTTTCGCGTCTGCCCGTATATGATGATACAATAGATAACATTATCGGTATCATACACCAAAAGGATTTTCATAACAGCGTGTACCACAAAAGCAATCCGTTGGAATCCATCATTACTCCTCCGATATTTATATCCGGCTCGATGAAGATCAGTACGCTGCTGACAGTACTGCAAAAGGAAAAATCACACCTCGCCGTCGTTGCCGATGAATATGGCGGCACGGAGGGTATTGTAACGCTCGAAGATATTCTTGAAGAGCTTGTCGGCGAGATATGGGATGAGCACGACGATGTTGTTAACGAGATCGAGCAAATCGGTGAACACACATTTAAAATAATGTGTTCAATGAGCTTTGAAGATTTTTCTGAGTATTTTGAGATTGAGAACGATGAAGACATCACTACAGTCGGTGGTTGGGTAATGCAACAGCTTTCTAAGATTCCTGATGCAGGTGACAGTTTTGTATTTGAAAACCTTGATGTTACCGTTACAAGAGTTGAAGATAAGCGAACAGTTGAAATCCAGATAGAGCAAAACGAAAAGCAAGAAACTGTTGATGAAGATTAAAAAAATGCGCCCTGATCAATGATCAAGGCGCATTTTTTGTTGACATTTCGCTGAAAATGTATATTATAATATAGGACAATTTATTTATGAGGATGTGTTACTATCAAAGGCTACCGCTCCACAAAGCTTGCTTGCTATACAGGTTTTATTACGCAAGCGATAGTTATAAATTTTGCACCGCTGCTCTATTTGACCTTTCAGCAGAATTACAATATCAGCCTTTCGCAGATCAGTCTACTTATTGCGATCAATTTCACAAGTCAGCTTGTAATTGACATTTTATCTGCACATATTATTCCGCTTTGCGGCACACGAGCATCGGTGGTAATGTCGCAATTGTGCGCTGCCGTGGGCATTTCGGGGATGGCTTACTTTCCGCATCTGCTCCCAGACGCATTTATCGGAATTTCACTTTCGATGGTGCTTTGCGGCGTCGGTGGCGGACTTGTTGAGGTTATAATCAGTCCGCTCGCTGAAAGTTGTAATGAGAATTCAAGCGGAGCGCAAATGAGCATTCTCCATTCTTTTTACAGTTGGGGGCAGGCTGTAGTGGTACTGTTTTCAACAATATTTTTTAGAGCAATAGGAATTGCAAATTGGCATGTGCTCGCCTTTCTATGGGCGCTGATACCGCTTATTAATGCCGTGATATTCACAAAAGTACCTATTCCTGAGCTTGCAGGCAAAAAAAGCGGCGAGCGCTCACGGGATCTGTTCAAAACCGGTAAGTTCTATATGTTCATACTACTGATGGTGATGGCGGGTGCATCTGAAATGACGGTCAGCCAATGGGCATCAAGCTTTGCAGAAGAAGGACTCGGCGTATCTAAAACAGTGGGTGATCTTTTAGGTCCATGTCTGTTTGCCGTTTTGATGGGTACGGGCAGAATATTGTCCGCTATCCTTGTAAAAAGAGTTCCGTTAAAGCTTATAATGTGCGGCTGCTGTGTGCTTTGCATAATCGGCTACGGCGTTATCGTTTTCTCACCAATTGCAGAGCTTTCGCTTGCAGGCTGTGCTATCTGCGGTTTTGCAGTATCAAATATGTGGCCGGGGGTATATTCACTTGCACCGGAACATTTTCAAAGCAGCGTTAAGCTTTTCTCGTATATGGCTTTTGCCGGTGATATCGGATGTCTGTTAGGTCCGAGTATCGGCGGTACATTATCAGATATAACCGGAAATATGAAATCAGTATTTATACTTGGCTGTGTATTTCCTATAATAATGCTGATAACACTTATCGCCTTATTTAACACAAAGAAAAAGTCAGGAGTTTGACTCCTGACTTTTTGATTTATTAAGCTTTACAGGGTTACAAGGCCTATGATCGCTTTGCGAAGCTGTAATACATCCTTACCGTTGATATTACCGTCACCGGTACAATCAGCAGCAGAAAGGTCGATATTGACCTGGAAACCAACGATATGCTTACGAAGCGCAAGAACATCCTTACCGTTTACACTTCCATCCATATTGCAATCACCGAGCTTTGACTGTATTTCGCTAAACTCAAATCCATTATCAAGCGCATACTCTTCAGCCGTAGAGTCTTTATATCCCTTTATAACAAGGCCTTCAACAGTTGTTTGCCAATATCCTTCGTCATCTAGGTTGTAATAATAACCTATAGCTTCATCGCTTATATATACATCCTTATTGAGAATAGTAATCTCTTTAAGATTAAAGCAATCCAAAAATGCACAATCAGATATTACTTCAACCGATGCAGGAATAGTTATAGCAGTAAGCGAAGGGCAATCATAAAATGCATCTACACCAATCATTTCAATTGAATTAGGCAAGCTTACAGATGCAAGCTTATCACAGCATGAAAATGCACCGTAAGCAATTTCTTTTAATGAACTGGGTATCGTAATACTTGTAAGATCGTCACACTCCCAGAAAGCATATTCAGCAATTACCTTAGTGCCGGATTTAACAGTATAATCACCGCTGACACCGTGATTAAATATTGTCCCATCGTCACCATATTCAAAATGAACACCGCCAATAAGATACTTGTCTAAATAAAGAACATTGTCCTTATCCCAATTTGCTTTGTTATTAAAGAAAGCCGTATTGTAGAACGAATCACAACCTATGTACTC
>JAFPAK010000385.1 GCA_017390825.1 Clostridia bacterium | reverse complement strand
CAATTAAGCTGTTTTGTTGTGATGATAACACCTCTGTATCCGTCATCATCAAACAAAACATTTGAGCCGTTGCCGTGGAAGCAGCAGGGGAAAGAGTTACTATCACAAAACTTTAACAATGCAACAGCCTTTTCATCAGTATCAGGCGATACAATGTAATCAGCTTTTCCGCCGATTTTAAAAGTATTATAATTTTTCAGATCATTATCTTTTAAATAGGAATATCCGTTACTTTTTAAAAATTCCTCAAGCAATATATAGTTCTGAAACATTAATTCAACTCCAAATTACTTATAGAGATTACCGAGCATTGCAGCACCTATAATGCCTGCATCATTGCCAAGCTCAGCGATTTTGATTTCGGTTTTGTTATCGCACTTACGAGCAAAGCAATATTTATCTACATATTCAGTTATCGGAACACGAAGATTATCCTTCTCTTTAGAAATACCTCCGCCTATACAAACAAACTCAGGTTGGAAGATGTTAATCACATCAGCAATACCGCAAGCAACATATTCAATATATTTATTACAAACGTCAGTTGCGGTTTTATCACCAGCACGCATACCATCAAATGCAGTCTTACCGTTGACATTTTCAATGGATCCGCCTGCTATTTTCCACATTGCAGAATCCTTATCTATATTCATAGCTGCCTTAGTCTGACGAATGAGAGCAGTTGCCGAGGCATATGCCTCCCAACATCCGCATCTGCCGCAGGTGCAAGGCTCACCATTCATTATCATACTGATGTGACCAAGTTCAGCGCCGAAAAAGTTATTACCTGCAAATATCTTGCCGTCAATAATAACACCGCCACCAACGCCGGTACCGAGGGTTACTGCGACAAAGTTCTTTGCACCACGACCTGCCCCGGCAACAAGTTCGCCATATGCTGCTGCGTTTGCATCGTTTTCAACAAAGCATTTTTTGCCTGTCAAATCCTCAATATATTTTTTGAGCGGTACATTTTCAAAGCCGAGGTTTCCTGCAAACTCAATTACACCTGTCTGCTGATTCACAGCACCCGGGCTACCGATTCCGATCCATTCAACCTCCTCAAGAGTGATGCCAGCATCCTCGCAAGCCATATCAACTGTTTTTTTCATATCTAGAGCAATTTCATAACCGTCTCTCGGTGCATTGGTAGGAACAGAGCCTTTTCCTACAATTTTACACTCATCATTCACAACAGCGGTTGCAATGTTTGTTCCTCCAAGGTCAATACCAATTTTGTACATAATCAAATTTCTCCTTATAAATTTATTAAAAATTAAAATGCATTCCAATCTTCAACTGCACTACTGTCAACAGGCACATCACTCTGCATACCAAGCTTATTAAGCAACTCCTGAGCTGCGTTATAGCCCATCTTTTTTTGACGATTATTCATGGCAGCTACTTCAATAATTACCGCAAGATTTCTACCCGGTGTAATTGGGATAGTAGTTGAAGTTATACTTATACCTAATATTTCGGTGCGTTCCTCTTCAAGGCCCATTCGGTCATAAGCCTTGTTGGCATCCCATGGTTCAAGATTAATAATCATATCAATCTTCTCTGTAAGCTTTACAGCACCCATACCGAAAATGCGTCGGGCATTGATAATACCAATACCGCGTAATTCAATAAAGTGACGGATATTTTCAGGTGAAGAACCAACCAAAGTTTTGTTAGACACTCTGCGAAGCTCCACAGCATCATCAGCGATCAGTCGGTGACCACGCTTGATAAGTTCGATAGCTGTTTCGCTTTTACCGACACCGCTTTCGCCAAGTAGCAAAATACCCTCACCGTAGACCTCAACTAAAACACCGTGTCTTGTGACACGAGGAGCTAGCTCAACATTCAACAAGCCGTTTAAAGCAGTCATAAATGAAGAAGTAGTATCTGTTGTAAGTAAAACCGGTACATTATATGCTTTAGCATAATCAATAAAATGTTTACCTACATCCATTCCTCTTGTTACAACTATCAGACGAGGATTCTTGCTCATAAAATCTTTAATTCTTATGTGACGAACGTTTTCATCAAGCTGTTTAAGATAACTATGCTCAT
>JAFPAK010000384.1 GCA_017390825.1 Clostridia bacterium | reverse complement strand
GTGTTAACATTTGTCAAGCACTTATCTGCACCGATCGTATATTCTGCCATAACATCACCAGCTTTCTTTTTGTTTGAGTTTTAATTCCTCTTTTTTAATTTTCAACATCTGCGGATCATTTGCCCAGTTATCAGGATCATAGTTTTTTAAACAAAGATTTAACGCCGCCACATCAGGCAGTGCCACCTTTGTAATCGTTTCTGTAACTGTCGTTTCTTCTCCACCTTCGTTTTTAGTTGTTTGACGAATTTCGCTATAAGAAAAACCACCTAAAGCTTTTTTAACTAAAGCACCTCTTAATTCTGTAACCAACTCCAAACGCCCATTTTTAAGAGCTTCCGAAAATTCGGGTTTTTCTTTTTTATATTTGCAAAAAGTACTCTGAGCAATATTCAGATTTTTTGCAATTTGTTTTTCAGTTGCTCCTAATTTCGCCCATTCGGAAATTTCTCCAAGCCTCGGAGCGATTAATTCATCATAAGCATTTTTTCTACCTGCCATTTTCACCACCCCTCATGGAATTAATAGCAAGCCTCCTTGAAACGAATCAAGGAGGTGCTACTAAAGGAGAACATTCTAATGCCACGTTGCTGGTACAGATACCGGAGTTGCACCGGTGATACTACTATCTGCATATATCGGGACTGTTCGGCTTACAGCCCCGATTAAATAAAAGGGAGGTAACTATTAATGCAGCTTTCTGTTATACTCGTCTTACAAGGCACTGAGAATACTTTCACTATTTTTTTGCTGTGAGTGCCTTTTAATGACAGTGTGTGACGGTGGGGAGCAACTGAGTAATTGCTCGCCCGTCCGTCCTCTTATCTCATGATACCATTTTAACAGATTTTTTAGTGCAGTTCAATGCAATTTAGTGCAATGCTTTTCAATGCCTCTCCGTGTAAATAAAATATCTGCCGTCTGCTGAAATGCATTTCTTCGTATATCCCTTTTTTGTACTCTCCTGTGTTTCTGTCATACCCGCTGTCCCACTCCTGAAAAAGCAAATACCGCCTTTCAAGAACTTCACGCAGAACACTGTCTGGTACTGCTTTTATCGTGTTCTCTATTTCGATACGCTTTTCGATAAGGCTGTCAATAAGCTCGTTTGCTTTGCGTTCGTACTCGTCAATCTTCTCAATCGTCTTTCCGATCACGTCCTTGTCTCCGCTTGACTTCACACCGCCTGTACTGTCGTATGCGACCGCCCTGCCGTATAAGCTCTGCCTTAGCTTATCGGCTTTTGCAAGAGTTAAATTGATCTCTCGGTCTATGTAATATGCTTGATTCAAATATTCTTTTGCAGTCATATCAAACCTCTTTTTATCTGAGAATAAATGTATCTTCAAAAGTTTTCCCAACCACCTTACATATTGCCTGACAAACATCAAGCGAAAAATGCCCTTTGTGCTTCCCTTGCAAAAAATCTTGCAGAGGACGAACTCTGTTTTGGTCATACAGCTCCGCTTTATTAAGAACAAGCTGGCAAAACGCACAAAACGATAGTTCTTTATGTTCTTGTAAAAAATCATAAACGCCTTTGTAAATGATTTTTTCTCGTGCGTCTTCCGTTCTCTTGTGTTTCGGTGTTTTTACGTTGTAATACTGCTTACCCGTGTAATAGTTTACACACCCTATTGGACAATCCATTTTTCGTGCAATATCAGCTTTTGTCATTCCGCTGTAAAATAGGCTCTGAATTTCGTTGATTTGTTCTTTAGTCATTTTTTCACTCCTTTTTTATTTTGCCTGTTAATCCCCTGAATTTTAGTGCGCTATAGTAACCATAGCTATAATTTGTTCCGTGTTCTTCGTTGTATTTGGTGACTTCTTCGTATATACCCTTGAGTGTATCGGTAGTTTTGTTGTTGAACGTCAGCTTGTGATAGCCGTTTCGTTTAGCTCTGCCGCTTTTGTACACTTGTGCCCTTATTCGGTCTTTCTCTCTGCAAATTTTGCAACTTACAAAGCCCGGAACTGCTTTTTCTTTTCTGCACCGTGTACAAATGCCCTTGCTTTTCAGCTCCTCGTATTTTTCTTTTCTCGTTTTTTTGTACCAGCCCGTTCTTCTCACCTCTCTGTTTTAGCCTGTAACGCCCTAAATTTGCGTTTTATGATTCGGGTACAAAATTATACCGCCGATAAATAAAAACGATTCTCAGGGCATTACAGACGATTTAAACGCTATTATTTGTTATCTTTCGTTGCGACACAAAAGGCAGCTGCTGCAAAACCAATTGTACCGCCGACAAAAAGCCCGATTAAAAAGTTAATCATCTGTATCACTCCAGTACGGATTTAGCATTTTCATAAACCTCGGAAAATCATCAAGCCACTTTTTCAATTC
>JAFPAK010000383.1 GCA_017390825.1 Clostridia bacterium | reverse complement strand
TCAGCGCTTGTTCTATGTTTAGTTCTGTTGTCAGCTACTTGCATAGTTGCAAGTGCAGCAACAGCAATCAAAACAGACGAAAAAGGTTCTATCACAATCTGCACTTATGAGAGCAAGAAAGACAACAATGATGAAGCTTTAGATCTTGGTGTTAAAGGTGCTGCTACCGGTGAAGAGATGGAAATTCCAACAGGCTATATAGCACTCGAAGGAGTTGTATATCAGCTCTGTTCTGCTGATGGTACTGCTATTTCAGGCAAAACTGCAACAACTGATGCTAACGGCGTTGCAACATTTGCAGATCTTGAGCAGGGAACTTATGTTGTTAAAGCAACAACAATTCCAAAAAACGTTACAACATCTATTGCTGACATGAAAGTAACCATTCCTATGACAAACCCAGACGGTGATGGTTTCATCTATGATGTAAAAGTTTACCCAAAAGTTGATTCTGTTTATGGTGATGTTACATTTACTAAATATGCGGCAGACGGTGAAACTCCGCTTCAGGGTGCAACCTTTAAACTTCAGAAGAAGTCAAATGGTAGTTATGCAGATTATAAAACAGGTTTGGTAACTAATGCAGAGGGTCAGTTTACAGTTAAAGATCTTCCGGCAGGCGATTATCAGTTTATAGAAACCGATGCTCCCGATGGTTACATTCTCGATTCAACTCCGAAACAATTCTCTGTTCCCGGTGATTCTTCTACGTATACGTATGAAAACGGCAAGTACGTTTACGAACTTGATATGATGAACAGCGGCGATCTCACTATCAGCAAAGAGGCTGATAAAGACACAGCAGCAATAGGCGATGAGGTTGTTTGGACTATCACATCTTCAATTCCTTTTGATATTGATACATATAAGAAATACGAGATCATAGATGAGCTTGATGCTGCTCTTGAGTATGTAAGTGCAGAAGTTGATGGCCTTACATCAGGTACACATTACAAAGTAACTACAGATGGTCAGAAAGTAACAGTTGCACTTACAGCGGACGGAATGGCAGCACTTAAAGACAAATCAAGTCTTGTTGTTAAGATCACTACCAAAGTAAACGCAGATATAGATCTTTATACTGGCGTAGATAACACCGCTCAACTCAAATATACTAATAAATCAAATACAGTAGGTACTGCATCAGGCAAGGATACTATCAAAACAAACGGCTTCCAGATCAAGAAGGTCGACAGCGAAAATGACACTGTTCTTGAAGGTGCAACATTCGAGCTTTATGATGCCCAGGACAATAAAGTAACCTTCTATACAGAGGATCTTAAAACAACTCAAACCGAAATCACAACAGGCGAGAATGGTATTGCAGGTTTCTATGGTATTGCTAACGGTACATACTATCTTGTTGAAACCAAGGCTCCTACCGGCTATGAGCTTATAGGTGAAAAAGTAGAAATCGTTGTTGAAGATGGTGATTATACATCAGATATTGATAAGATTATAGAAAATGTTAAGTCATCAACTATAATCAACCTCCCGCAAACAGGCGGCATCGGTGTTGAAATCGTTGTTATCGCAGGCGTTCTTATGATGATTGCTGCAGCTTTCGTTATCAGAAGAAAAAGAGTTAACGGCTAATTTATTAACAACCCCCTTATAAAATGTATCAAGGGCAGAGATAATTCTCTGCCCTTGATACGATAATTAAAACGAGGCGCAAAATGAACAGAACAAAGAGGACACGCAAGAAAGGAAAAAGCAAAAAGGGATTTCGCATTACCAAAACTATATTTTTGGTTTTATTTTTCTTGTGCGGCTTATGTCTTGCTCTGTACCCGTTTTTAAGTGATATTTATCTTGATATAAAGCAGTCGAATGCAGTTGATGCATATCAGAGTTTGGTTGCTGAGCTTTCGGAAACTGACAAAGAGGATATCCTTAAAAAAGCGCAGGAATACAACCAAAGCGGCAGTACTGACGGATATTACAATGTACTTAATTTCGGCGAAACGATGTGTGTTCTCGAAGTTGAGTCGATAAATGTCAAACTGCCGGTTTATCACGGTACATCAAAAAATGTGCTTGATTTTGCGCTGGGTCATCTTGAAACCTCATCACTCCCCGTCGGCGGCATCGGAACTCATTGCGTTATCACCGGTCACACAGGTCTTACCCGTGTGCGGATATTTGATGAACTTGACAAGGTGAAGCTCGGCGACACAATAAAGATACATTTGCTCGACACAGTTCTTGTTTATGAGGTAGATGAGATCAATGTTGTTTTACCCACAGACACAGAAAAACTTGAAAAAGTTGCAGGCAGGGATCTTATCACGCTTGTAACCTGCACTCCGTACGGTATCAACACTCACCGCCTTTTAGTCCGCGGCACCCGTGTAGGTGTTGAAACGCCTGCTCCCGACGAAGAGCCTGCTACCGTGCAAAGCGGCGAAACAACTGCCGAAACTAACGACAGCGCAGCCGTTGTATTGCCGGATACGCTCGAACAGAGCAATTCCGGATATGACAGTAATTATGCCGCAATTGCATTGATATTGCTTTTGGGTATCTTCATTGTCATCCTTATTCTGCTTCCCGGCAAGAAAAAGAAGAAAAAGAAACCATCGGAGGATGGTCGTGAAGAGTAAACGCAGAATTTCACTCCGATTAATTTTTGGCATTACTCTTTTTGCGGCAGGATTTATTACAGCTATTTATCCGTTTGTGATGAGCAATTTTAAGGCTGTACAGATGAATCAAGAAATATCCGCATTTGAGCAGTATGTTGAGCAAGTAAAAGAGTCTAATAACAGCAGCGAAAAAGATTTGCTTAACAGCCTTTATAATGAATTGACCGAATACAACAAAAGCCTGATAAATAACGGTCAGGAGATATCCTGCTCCGATGATTTTGAGGAATTCGGTGTTGATATTGCTAAATATGGATTTGAAGATAATATTATCGGCGTGATAGATATACCGAAGCTGGATCAAAAGCTACCCTTGTATCTCGGTGCAAGTAAAAAGAATATGGCAGACGGAGCTACCGTTCTCGGTTCTACCTCTGCACCGATAGGCGGAGTATCTACCAATTGTGTAATTGCAGGGCACAGAGGCAGTGTTACCGGAACAAAATTCCGTTATATAAACAAGCTTGAGCCGGGTGACAAGGTATATATTGAAAATCCGTGGGAAACGCTTGCATACGAAGTAGTTTCAACTGTTGTTTCCGATCCTGCAGATGTATCGCAGATAGTGATCCGCCGGAACAAGGATATGATAACGCTGTTTTCCTGCCATCCGTATCCTCAGAATTATCAAAGATACTTTGTTTTTTGCGAACGAGTAACAGAAAGTAAATAAAGTTCATCTCCTCCTATGCTTTGGCTTTCTCTTGCTGATGCAAGGGAGAGCCATTGGGGGGATATGCTGCTATGATATATTCATATTTAAAGGAAGTGCATTAATGGACCAAAAGATTGTGCAAGAGGGATATTATACTTCCACCCTTGCAAATGCTCCGAGTCACCGTAATAATTGTTACGAGATATTTTTTGTAAAAAGCGGCGAAGTCATTATGACCTGTTGCGACAAAACATATACTATGAAAAATAATTCAATGATATTCATCGACGATCTTGAAACTCATTCAATCAGGACTGTAAGTAACAATTGTGAAATATATTGCGTTAAGTTATCGCCTTTACTGTTTAAGTCGGTCATAAAGAGCAATACACTTTGCTCTGTGTTCACAATGCGCACGAACACGTTTAAATATGTGCTTGATGTATCGCCGATTGCCCGCAAAATTGAATATATGCTCAAGCAGATAATTGAACAACCATCGGATATGCCGTATTCATATGAATATGAAAAGTCTATGCTTTATCTTATTTTTATCGAATTATACAGATATGACAGCAGTTTTTTTCCAAGCGCTCCGATAACAAACAATAATATCGTGGAAAAGATACAAAAGCAGATGGAGACCAATTACAGTTATCCTTACACGCTTGATCGGCTTGCAAAGGAAAATAATATGAGCAAAAGCTACCTTTCGCATTTGTTCAAACGTGTTACAGGCTACGGTGTTATCGAATATCTGCTTGAATACCGTGGCTCAATAGCTAAAGCTCTGCTTTGCGATACTAATTTGAGCGCATCTCAAATCGCACTTGAGGTAGGATTCTCATCAAGCAGTAATTTTTCAAGATATATTAAAAAAACGACGGGTCTAACCCCGTTTCAATACAGAAAGACATATAGCGGTAAAAATATATCAGGCAGTATATGAAATATTGTATGCTGTTGTTGTAATACCGTTGATATATGATTACAGAAAGGAGAATTTGCAATGAATTATATCAAACCTGAAATCGAGATAGCTGATTTTACAACACTTGACGTTATATCTGCAAGCGGTGAAATTTCCACAACTGCAAATAATGACCCATGGACATCAGATAAAAAAGATTGGTAATAAAAAAATCCTTACGATTTGCAAAGTCGTAAGGATTTTTTTATATAAATACAAGCTAAAACTCATCATCCGATTTTTTTGCAAAGTATTATAATTGAAATAAAGCAACATTGATAAATTTATTTGTTGAATTTATCTAAAAAATATGCTACAATATATGAAAATTATTGTCTTGGGTGATTGATTTATGAGAAAAATTCTTGCAATTATTTTATCTTTGTGTATTGTAATACCATCTGTTGCCTGCTCATTCGGAATGACAGTATCAGCCGAAACTGTTTTGTCTTCAGAAGAGCTTGCAGCAAAGAATTATCCTTTGCCAAAGGATTACGAAGTTAAATCTGTATATGAAACATATGATACCTCCGTGGGTACGGGCTCGGGTACTCTTTCTACTGAGGAGGGTACCTATTACGATGAGGCATCTCTAAAAATGGTTTCAATCGCAGCAAGTAATGAAAAGACTGCATTAAAAGAAGTTTCGCTCAACGGTGTCGGCTTTATGTTCTGGTATAAATCAGACAGCTCACATATAATGCGTATTCGTAACTCTGCCACAACCGGAATTATCGCAGAAGCGACCTTGCCTGCTTGCAGTGAGGGCACATGGATCACATATTATTATTACGGCAAGTGTGAAAACTTTACCTTTAAAACCGATATGAATTCGGATATCCGAACAAATATTTCAAGCACAGCGACTTATAAGGTCAATTTTATGACATGGTCTGCAGGCTCTGTGCTGTATATTGATGAGTTCTATACCTTTACTCCAAAGATCACGCCGGCAGATACATATGATAATGACAGTCAGGCGTTCAAGTTTTCAATTGCAAGGGTGGACAGACACTCGGCTACCGTTGCCGATTATTATGATGACGGTTCTGTTGAGCTTGCATCTACATATGGTGCGACAACATCAAACACACCTGTTAATATTACATACAATGCGGATATTGATCAGTTTAAAAAGGCAGTAGCTGTTGCAAATGAAGGCAGTGGCTATTTGCAGATAAAATGTGATAATATAAGTTGCTTTAACAGCTCCGGCGAAGATACTTATGCAAAAATAACTCTGACGTTTAACGGTATCGATAAAACAATATCAAATTACAGCTATGGTGCAGGCACATCTGATATCTATCTGCTTGATGTAAGTGATCTGACTGATGAAATGATAGACTTGCTCACCACCGTCAATGTAACGATATCCGGCAGCAGTATAAAGAATGTTGATTTCAAGCTTTCGCCTATTACGGTCTATGAATTCCCTAAGGATGAGCTCATTTTGCAGGCGGAGGATCTAAACCCTGCCGCTTCTACCGGATCTGCTGATATTACAACAAGTGCGGATAAAAACCGCACCTATGTTTATGCCGTAGCATCTAATAATGATTCAAGCTATAGCTTTGTAACATTCACACTTCCCGAACTTGAGGTTGGCGAGTATGAGGTATATGCAGCAATTTATGCAACTACAACTACATCCAAGTTTAATATTTCAGTAAATAACCTGCGTCAGCTTATGGATGTTTCGTTTTCTGATGCGACCTATGCAAGCTATAAGCACAATACGACCGTTCCAATTGGCACTATTAAGATAACCAAGGATTATGCCGACGGCGCTTCTGTGTTAAAGCTTACCCGTGTTCCGCAAAAAACAGCGGCTGTTTATATCGATTATTTTTCGTTTAAAAAGACTGATACACAGGTAAAAGCAGAGCCTTCATCAAATTTTGTTATTAAGGATTATCCCGAAATAAAGGACCATGAAGTAAAAACTGTTATACATACCTACGATTCCTATATTTGCAGTGCTGATTACAGATTTTATCAAAGCACCAATATTGCAGGCTATGTAGGTGACGGAAATGCATTCAACCTCAATTCAAGAGGAACCTGTGGAAACCTTTACAGTGATGATTCAAACTATATCTGGTCGGGAACTGCCGGTAAACTCAGCGGTGACGGTCTGCGTTTCTGGTATAAGGGCGGTCAGGGTTGGCTGCGTCTTTATCACAGCAGCGGCTACTATATAGCTGATGTGCCTGCAACTGATGGTGATTGGGTAACTATTTATTATAAGGATATTGTTTCAAACGGTGATTTGAGCGGTGTTAAGGCTATATCTCTTGTCAGACGGAGTATCTTGACTAATGCTTATATCGACGAGCTGCACGTTATTCAGGAAAATCTCGGCGAAGTGCTTTATGAGGTTAATAGTGACGGCAAGACGGCATCCGTTATTGGTTATGATCTGCGCCTTGAGGATGTTGAAATACTTTCTGAATACAATGGTTGTCCTGTTACAACTATCAGAGAAGGAGCACTTGCGGGTACACTCACGCTCAGGACTGTAACTATTCCCGATACTGTCACAACAATTGAAGCAGGGGCATTTAAGGATGATCCAAACCTTTCTTCCGTTATCTTTGGAAGCGGTGTTACTGCAATTGCTGACAGCGCATTCCAAAACTGCGAAAAACTCACGGATGTTACGCTTCCTGCTAATATATCATCTATTTCGGATACCGCTTTTAGCGGCTGTACGTCGCTTTATATCAATATCAATAGTGATTACTGTAAATCATATGCTGCCAAAAACAGCATTGACTATGTTGATGTTACCGATGAAGGACTTGTATATTATTTTGACTTTGATGAAACAAATACCGTCAGAATAATCGGATATACGGGAACAAGTGAAAGGTTAACAGTTCCTTCGACTATTGACGGCGCAACTGTAGTTGAACTTGCAGACGGCTGCTTTGAAAATAATACTGTTATCACGAGTTTGATTTTACCGGATACCATTACATCTGTAGGAGAGGCTGCGCTAAAAAACTGTACTTCGGTTATATCTGTTACAATGAACGGTGTGACAGATATAGGAGAAAGTGCTTTCAACGGATGTAGTGCGCTTACATCTGTCAGCGTAAGTGATACGCTTCTTACCATCGGCAAGTCGGCATTCTATAACTGTTCCGAGATTGAGTTGCTCTATTTCGGTGACAACATCACCTCCATCGGTGATAATGCATTTTATAACTGCGATTTTGTGGCAGATCTGTCCGATAACGCTTATATTGACAGAGATAACTACTCCTACACATATGTGAATTCAAACGGATTTATCAATTATCCCACTACAACAAGCAAGTTTAAGTATTATATTATCAATGAGATCGCAACTATCTACGGATATAGCGGAAGTGATACAGTGCTCACTATTCCCGCAAAGATAGATGATTATGTGGTTCATAATATCAGTGAAGGTGCTTTCAAGGGTAACACGGCTATCACCTCCTTAACCTTTGAAGGCAATGTTAGAAACATCAATGAGTATGCATTTAACAGCTGCTCAAATCTTTCAAGTGTAAAATTTGAAAACGCTTTGAGAACAATAGCGGCATATTCATTCACAGACTGTCCGAAGCTTCTTGCCGTGACTATTAATGATATCGTTTCGGTGCATGAAAATGCGTTTGACGGCACAACTGTTATCTCACGAGAGGAAACTAATTTTGTGCGCAGTGCGCTTGATTATGTTGACGGTATGACCGCAGGATGGAACCTTGGCAACACACTTGATGCACACAGTAAGAGCTATAGCTACGGCGATATTACGGTCGCACAGAGCGAGAGCCTTTGGAGACACAGCGGATTTATCAAACAGAATACATTTGATCTTGTAGCAGAGCATTTCAATACCATCCGTATCCCGATAACCTGGAACGCATTTATCGATCCTGATAACGATTTTGCTATTGATAAAGAGTATATGGACAGGATCGAAGAAGTTGTTGATATGTGCTATACTGCCGGTTTTGAGTATATCATAATCAATACGCACCACGATTCCGATTATTATTTCAATCCCCATTCAAGCAACACATATTTAAGTAAGGTTGAGTATGTTGTAGATAAGGTATGGTCGCAGATCGCAGAGCGATTTAAGAATTATGATGAAAAGCTTATTTTCGAGTCCTTTAACGAGATTCGTGCGATTGCCACTGATGGTAGTGCTGATTGGTACGGTCAAGACACCAATTACTACACCATTCTTAATAATATGAACAAGGCTTTCTATAATACTGTACGAAACAGCGGC
>JAFPAK010000382.1 GCA_017390825.1 Clostridia bacterium | reverse complement strand
TCAGTAATTATCTCGCCTGCGCCTCTTGCAAAGTAGTAGTCACCGTCGATTTCAACAAGACCTGCCATTACTGTCTTACCTGTTTCATAGTAGTAAAGCCCGTCTTCTTTCTCAACGATTCCGTCAAGCATCTTACCGTCTGCACCAAACTCGTAATCACCTTCGGGGAGAAGTCCGTTACTCTTCCATACATAGTACACACGATTTGTAATTACTTCACCGTTGCCTCTTGCAAAGTAGTAGTCACCGTCGATTTCAACAAGCCCTGCCATTACTGTCTTACCATTTTCATAATAGTAAAGTCCGTCTTCTTTTTCTACAATGCCGTTAAGCATCTTACCGTCTGCACCAAACTCGTAATCACCTTCGGGAAGAAGTCCGTTGCTCTTCCATACGTAATACACACGGTCAGTAATTATCTCGCCTGCGCTCTTTGCAAAGTAATAATCGCCGTCTATTTCAACGAGACCTGCCATAACTGTCTTACCGTTTTCATAGTAATAAAGTCCGTCTTCTTTCTCAACGATTCCGTTAAGCATCTTACCGTCTGCACCAAATTCATAGTCGCTTTCAGGAAGGTAGCCATTACCCTGCCATACATAATGTACGCCGTCTGTAGCAATGACGCCATCGCCCTTTGCAAAGTAATAATCGCCGTCTATTTCAACGAGACCTGCCATTGTGGGCTTACCGTTATTATAGTAATAAAGGCCGTCATTTTTCTCTAAAATACCTGTATAAGCCTTGTAGTCATCGCCGTAAAGTCGTCCGTCGTGAGTTCCGGTCATTGCATAGCACTTATAACTGAAGTAATAGTAAACACCATCGATCAACTGTGTACCGACAAGCGCTGAACCGTCTTTACAATAGAAGGTACCGTTCTTATCAGTGTAGAAGCCATCAGGAGCAACTATATCCTTTTTGCATGCGCCGTTCTCATCAAAATAATATACGGTGGTATCCATTGAATAACCAAATGCAATATGATAACCATCAGCAAGGCAAATACCCTCATCGAAGAAGTATTCCTCTCCGTCAATGGTCTGCCAACCTCTGTTATAATATGTGGGACCATAGTAATATCTCATACCGTAGAGAGTTTTTGCCCACACACCAGATACAAGCTTACCATCTTCAAACTCATAAGATACAGGACTGAACTCAACTTCACCGTTGATGCCTGCATATGTATCTGTATCGAAATAATAATAGGACCCGTCAACATACTGCCAACCGGACTGTGCAACACTGTTAATAAAGTAATAGGTGTTACCATCGTTCTTGTATAAGCCTGAAACTGTCTTTGTTTCACCACAATCACCACAAGTAAGAGCACCGCTAACCAATGAATATGAGTGACCTGTTGCAGGTTTAGTAGTACCCCAATCAACGACGGAGGCACAGCCCTCACAGTAGGTGCGGTCGGTGTAGCCATCCTCAGTGCAGGTAGCAGCCTTGTCTGCCATAGCAGCAGCGGAGTGAGCGTGCCATGCGGTAGCATTGTCCAACTCTGTTGCCACGTCCACACTTGCATAGAAGCCGGTAATATAGGTATCGTATGCAGTACCCGCATAAGTAACCTCGCCATTCACGGTCTTACACTCAATGTCAATCACAGGAATATTGCCGGAAGCAAACTGGGCGGAAGCGGTGATGCCGGTGGCTGCCTCATCCCATGCCCAAACGCGAACGGGAATGGAAACCAACACAGCCTCTCCTGTCTGTGTACCGTCATGCGTGATGGTCAAGGTTAATTCGCGATTCAGAGAATCATATGCACCCGTAACATCCACACCTTCAGCACGGATGATGTGCTCGTACTCAAAGGTATTCGCTGAATTCAGATACAGAGTGGTGACGATCTTCTCGATCTGAGCAGCATCCGAAGATTTCACATCGATGTAGTAGATCGAACCAGCTTTAGGCGTGTGATTGCCGTTGTTGTGACCACCAAGGGTAATCACGGCGTTTCCAGCTGTTCCATTCACCGTCAGGGTCTTGGTCACACGGGTTTCATTGCCCTGTTTATCGCAGATCACAAAAGTGATCGAGTGTGTACCGTTGGTCAGATAAACATCGGGCAAAGTCATGCTGCCACTCGCCGCTTTAAAGCCAGTATTTCCGGACATATCTATGCCATCGATATAGATCTTGGCGGTGGTATAGTCCAGACCTGTTGCGTTGCTTGCCACGGTGTCAGCGATCGCCGCGCTGAAGGAGAGATAGTTGTTGGCAACGGTCTGACCGTTCAAAGCCACAAAGCTATCAATATTAGCGGACACGGCGGTATCGGAGATGACGGGAGCGTTTCTGTCATCAATAACGTCACTGTAATCAAGCGTGATGTCGTCGATATACAAAACAAGCTCTTCCATCGTATCGTCATCCTTCGAGGTGCCGTTGATGAACTGGAGCAACGCAGGGAAATAATCTCCGTTTGCACTCTTGCCATTGTTCATAGCATAGTTCTCATTGGGATTATACTGCGTCGAAGACTGGAAATTATACGCCGTCAAATCGTAATAAATATAGATCCAACCCGATTCGGGAACTCCGTAGTCGGTATTGTAACTGACATTTTTCCCGTCAAAATCGGACATCATATAGTCGTAGTTTGTATAAAGCTTGCCCGTGCTGTCCTTGGTAAAGGTGCGGCAGATACGAAATGCAGTATTAGTGGCGTTCTGAGGCATATTCACCCACATACCTACGCGAACCGCACTCTTTCCGTTAGCTACATCACGCCAGATCTGTGTTTCACCCGTATAGTACAGGTAATTGTAGATCCATTCGCCGACGCTCTCTGCGTTCAAACGGTTAAGCTTAAGCCCAAGAGAATACTCACCCGTCTTGACACGACCTCCGTCCTCTTCTGTAGCAAGAAAAACACTTGTACTTACATTTTCAATACTGTTGCCGTAATCTTCAGGATTGAGAATGGAATATTTCGCATCGGTGTGCTTTTTATTTTCAGCAGCGATCCATTCGCCGATCGTATCGGTTCCGCACCAGTTGCTGATATCTCCGTCCTCGAAATCGAAGAGAACTTCGGATCCCTTGCCAAACTTAACACTTACCGAGGTAGAACCTACCGCAGAATCATGCTTATAGGTTGCAGTGATCACAGCACCAGTGATCGTTTCATCATCAGTAGCGGTGAAATCAAAGCCACTCAAGGTACCTGCAGAGGCATCCTTTACCGTCCAATCAAAATTGGCGGGGATAGAGTAGGCTTCGTTGTTGTTATACATAGCAATAACCTTCATGGAAGCGGTCTTACCGTAAGGAACGGTCTTCTCCTCTGCACCGAAGGAAATGCTTTCAGGATGAACGACACTAATCGACTTGGAGCCAACCACCTCACCGTTATCCATCATCTGTATATCTACATCGCCCACTTTACCGTTAGAGGTAAAGGTTCCGTTTTCAATGGTACCAAAGCTGTCGTCGGACAGTGTCCATATCACAGATTCTGGAATGCTGTTGGCGGGAGCATTGGTTGCATCAACGCCAATAGCGGAGAAGGTATAGCTTGTATCGGGAAGGAAATAATCGTAATCACCGGAAATGACCGCATGGTCAAAGGCTCCGTCTGCCACAGCAGTAGATACGATCATCAGGGTGTTGGATACGGCACGCTCTGCCTGACCCGAGGGGGTATTCACCGTCTCAAATTTGTCAGAACCCTCGCGGACGGCACCGAACGTAGCAGAGTTACCGCCATCCAGGTGAAGGGCCTCTACACAACCCAGCTTCAACATCACCTCGGCCTGCTCGTAAACGGTAAGACCAATGGTCTGAGGAGCCTGGCTACCGTCAGCGGTCATGGTGATGACCTTACCGTCAGCGGTAATACCGATGGTCTGGCGGGGATACTTGGTAGTCCTATCCAAGCCAGCACAAATCTCGCCGTCCTTAACCAAATGAATATAACCGCCAATAGCTTCCTTGATCTGCCCCTTGTACTGGGAATAATCACCCTTGGAGCCGATCATGACGGTACCGTTCTTCAGTACAGCAAAGAAGCTATATCCGTCACCATTGGTAGATACATCAACACCTTCCATAACGAATGCGCCGGTGGGAGCACCGTTAGTAATGTTATAATAAGATGCATTCAAGCCTGCAACCACTTTGAAAGGCTCTTCATAATTAGCCTCCATAGCAGCTACCTGCTCAGAAAGCGTCTGCATACCCCATTCTGCACACTGGTTGTCCTTGTAATTAGCGTAGAACTGAACAGTGGGAACAGAAGGGTCAGACGTGGTGATATACATTTCAACACGTTCGCCGTTACTATCGTACATAACAACCTCGTTCATAGTAACGCCGGGCGCCAATGTTGATTCATCGTCACTAATAATTGTATACCCAGCGTCAGCTAGGTCTGTAACGCTATTAGCAGCGAAGACTGACATCGGAAGAATTGACAATATCATCAATACGGCCAATGTCATTGCAAGAAATTTTTTCATTTCTTTACCTCCAAAAGTTCAAGTTTATATGTCCAACGCAAAAGCGTTTAGCATATCAAAGTTGGTTCTGTTTTTTTATAAATGGCAAAGCTAATGCGAAATATGCGAAATATCCTGCTTCTGAACGTAGCGATGCATTGTAAAATACAAGAAGCATACAAAGCACAGAAATTATCATTGCCATTTTACAAAACAGATGATTTGCATTTTCGCTTTTCAGGTTTTTAGCGGCAAAAACAAAGCAGAAAGCAAAAAACAAAAAGTACATTATAAGACCGATATATCCTGTTTCTAAAAATAGAAATGCACTTAAAAGCCATGTGTAGTGAAGGTCCGAATATGTACGGTAAAACGGTGTATTACATATTGAAAACGATGATGTATCGCAATTGCCAAGGCCCATTCCGAAC
>JAFPAK010000381.1 GCA_017390825.1 Clostridia bacterium | reverse complement strand
GCAAATACGTATCTTGCGCTCAGGGTATCGTTCTTTAATGAGCTTGATACATATGCCGAGGTAAGGGGACTTGACACAAAACAGATTATTGAGGGTGTAGGACTTGACCCGAGAATAGGAATGCATTATAATAATCCGTCTTTTGGTTACGGCGGATACTGTCTTCCGAAAGATACAAAGCAGTTACTTGCGAATTATGAGGACGTTCCGGAAAATCTCATCGGTGCTATTGTCGAAGCGAATAGGACTCGCAAGGATTTTATAGCAGACAGAGTACTAAAAAAAGCTGGATATTATGAGGGCTCAAGCGCTTATGATGCTGCTAGGGAAAGAAATGTAACGATAGGTGTTTACCGCTTGACTATGAAAGCAAACAGTGATAATTTCCGTCAAAGCTCAATTCAAGGGGTTATGAAGCGTATAAAAGCCAAAGGCGCAAATGTAATTGTTTATGAACCCTCACTCGAAGATGGTGCTACTTTTTTCGGCAGCAGTATAGTTAATGATCTTGCTTCATTCAAAACCTTGAGTGATGCTATCATTGCAAATCGTTATGACAGTTGTCTTGATGATGTTGTCGCTAAGGTATATACAAGAGATATTTTCAGAAGAGATTAGACATTTGGAGGTATATATGTATAAGCTCAGCAGTGCTGATGTCAGCCTTCTCAACTTGCTTAAAAAGGCTATGTTCGGATATGATGAGCCGATAGAAATCGCTTCATTGAAAGATACATATGATAACTGTACTGTGCACTCAGTGATACCGCTGTGTTTTGATTCATTATCAGGCTTGAGATTAGATGATACCGAAGTCTATGCAGAATGGCGAAATGATACTGTGCTGACTCTTATAAAAAATGATAAGATAATGCGTATTCAGCAGCAGTTGTGTAATACATTTAAGCAGCACGGTATTAAGATGTATGTCATAAAAGGGTGTAGCGCTGCTTATTATTACAAGCGTCCGGAGCTTCGTATGCTTGGAGATATCGATATATTTACAAATATTGAGGATTTTAATAAAGCGTGTTCTTTATTGGAAAAATCAAAATTTAAGCTTATATCAACAACTAATTACCATTACTCATATGTATTTGATGATATTGAAGTTGAATTACACCGTTCCTTGCACGCTTTGCCGGACAACGGAATAGATCAGCATGTTGTCGAAATCCTGTCAACCGGTGGTTTTTCAGAAAAAACTATTGATAATTATTCATTTTCAATGCCAAATGTTGATATAAATGCGTTAGTACAACTTCTTCATATGCAGGAGCATCTGCAAAACGGCGGGTTGGGAATAAGACAAGTATGTGATTGGGCGGCTATCCGTTCTTCAAGGGATTATATTGATAATAAACAAAAGATAGATGTTTTGTTAGAAGATATCGGTCTTGTAAAGTTCGAAAAATGCTTTTCTGCTATATGTCGGAAATACCTTGGTATGCCTTTGAAGGAGCATTATTCAAACGAAGTGTATTCATTGGCAGATGATCTGATATGTGATATAATGCAGAGTGGAAACTTTGGTGCAAAATCACAGGAAATATATTTTAACAGTTCAATTTTTGTTGCTCAAAACAATGGTAAAAATGGGCTGGCTGCAATAATTAGTAATTATATTGAATTTGCGTATAAATCTTTTCCGATTTGTAAAAGATATAAGATATTAGTTCCGTTTTCTCCGCTTGTAATTATTCCTCGCTATATTTATAGAGTAATTCGGAGAAGAAGAGTTGCGATCAGCCCTTTAAAGATGGCAAAAAGTGCGAAAGAACGTGCGTCTATCTATAAAAAATTGGAGATATTTAAGGTTAAATAAGAGTTGACAAATTGTTTTTTGTGTGATACAATTCTAAACAATAAAGATATCGGCTATGACAGGAAGAAGTAGCGGAACGATTTGTTATAAGAGAGCTTTTGGTTGGTGTAAAAAAGCAATAGATCACCGTGAAATACATCCTAACAGCCCGAGATCTGAAGGGTAGTCTGTGTAGGATCTTGCGTTCGCCGTGCGTTAAACGGTTGAGTTTTATACTCGTTAAGGCAGTTTGTTGTGAAGCAGACTGTAAATTGAGGTGGTAACACGGCTTTTCGTCCTCTTGCTGAAGTTAGCAAGAGGATTTTATTTTTTACTTTGAAAGGAATATAAAAAATGGGTGTTTTTGATGAACTCAAAGCCAGAGGTATGATCGCACAATGTACTGATGAAGAAAAGGTGCGCGATCTTCTTAATAATCAAAAAATTAAGTTCTATATTGGTTTTGATCCTACGGCTGACAGTCTTCATGTAGGTCACTTTGTTCAGATAATGGTTATGTCACATATGCAAAAAGCAGGACATACACCGATTGCTCTGTTTGGCGGCGGAACCGGTATGATAGGCGATCCCTCCGGTAAGACAGATATGAGAAAGATGCTTACAAAAGAAGATATTGATCACAATATCGAATGCTTTAAGGAGCAGATGTCAAAGCTTGTTGATTTTTCTGACGGCAAGGCAATCATGGTAAATAACGGCGACTGGCTGCTTAACCTTAACTACATTGAGTTCTTGCGTGAGATAGGAGTGCATTTTTCTGTAAACAGAATGCTGAGCTTTGAATGCTATAAACAGCGTCTTGAAAGAGGCCTTTCATTCTTTGAACTTAACTATATGCTTATGCAGAGCTATGACTTTTTGCGTCTCAATCGTGATTATGACTGCTGTCTTGAACTGGGCGGTGATGATCAATGGAGTAATATTATCGGTGGCGTTGAGCTTTGCCGTAAATGTGATGATAAGACTGTTTACGGTCTTACTTTTGCATTGCTTTTGACAAGTGAAGGCAAGAAAATGGGCAAAACCGAGGGTGGTGCAGTATGGCTTGATCCAAAGAAAACTTCACCTTATGATTTCTTCCAGTATTGGAGAAATGTTGCTGATGCAGATGTTATAAAGTGTATGAAGATGCTTACATTCATGCCTGTAGAGGAGATAGCTGAGTACGAGAAATTAGAAGGCAGTGCGCTTAATACCGCAAAAGAAAAATTGGCATATGAAGTCACAATGCTTATTCATGGTAAGGACGAGGCTGATAAGGCCTTGAGTGCAGCAAAATCCTTATTTGGAGGTGCCGGTAATTCTGAAAATATGCCTTCAACAAAGCTTGATGCCGATATGTTTGCTGATGGAGAGATAAGCGTTATCGATCTTTTGGCTATCACAAAGCTTGCTCCTTCAAAGGGCGAAGCAAGAAGACTTATTCAGCAAGGCGGGGTATGTGTTGATGATGTGAAAATTACCGAAATTGGTGCCAAATTATCGATTGCCGACTTTGAAAAAGGCTATGTTGTGATCAAAAAAGGTAAAAAGGCTTTCCACAAAGCTGAACTTTAATTCTGAATAGAAAAAATCCTTTGCGCATATTATTTTATAAAGTATGTGCGGAGGATTTTTTTATTATGGAGCAGCAAGCAAAAGAGTCACAAACAAATAAGACGATCGACAGAAAGTTCAGATTTATGATAGCACAAACAGTAATTTGTGTTATATTTCTCGCTGTTGTAGGAATATGTGTGCTTATCGGAGGTAATGCTTATGATTATGTACATAACAGATTTTGCGAATTGTTTGATAAACCTATAAATGTGGAGCAGGTATTAGGAGCAAATGAAGCACGGGCAGTAATAGCGATGCAGTCCACGCAGTATGGCATAGGCGGTAGCGGTGAATCCGCAGATAAAAAAACCACCCTTTATAGCGAAGACAAAGAAATAGTCAAAAAGATAAGCGTAAACGAAATGTGCTATCCGTTGGATGAATATTATATAACAAGTGAATTCGGTGGCAGAACAGACCCGATAAGCGGGGAATACAGCTATCACAGCGGCACCGATATGGGTGCAGATACCGGTAGCAATATTTACGCCGCACTTTCCGGAACTGTAAAAAAAGCTGTTTGGGATAGCTGGGACTACGGAAATTATGTGGTAATAAGTCATTCTGATGGATTCGATACTCTGTATGCTCATTGTGATACATTGTTATGCAAAGAGGGCGATGTTGTTGAAAAGGGTGATGTGATAGCACTGGTTGGCAGTACAGGCAGATCAACAGGTCCTCATTTGCATTTTGAAGTGAGAATCAATGATAAAAGACTTGATCCAAAATGGTTTATTGATCTATGAGTTTTAGAATTTTTAAAACTGATATAACTATGTCGCCACTGTTTGT
>JAFPAK010000380.1 GCA_017390825.1 Clostridia bacterium | reverse complement strand
GAATAGTTCCTTGTAAAATTCCATAGTTTTCCTAAAGCAAACAGACGACAATCCGGTCTTTGCGCACAGAAACACGGTTGCACGCCACTAAAGCGTGCAGGTTTCGTGTTTCGACAGTTTAAACTGTTGCGCAAACTCAGATTGCCGTCTTAACAAAAAGCACTCGGCATTAACCACCGTGTGTTTTCAGGATTATAATATGTATTCAAGATTTTCTATGATCCGATGTTTTTTGACCTTAAAACACCTCCGGAACGGATACAAAGATTCGGATAGTTTTAGTTTTCCCACGCTTTTTGACTGTAGGATGTTCAGAGAACTCTACCTGATTTTCTACGCCGTATCGGATCACCTTATCACGTGTCTTAATCGTATCTACAAGGAAGCCGAAAAAGCGGGGCTTGTCCGTTTTATAAATAGAATGGAACATTTCCGAGCATAAGGTGGGCACAGAGGAACTTGCTCATCTTGAGATGATAAGCGCTATACTTTATCAGCTTACAAAGAACATGACTATTGATGAGATAAAGCGTGACGGATACGATACCTATTTTGTAGATCACACAGCAGGTGTTTATCCGCAATTTGCATCGGGCAATCCTTGGTCGGCTGAAACGATATCTGTGTCGGGCGATGTTATCGCAGATTTAAATGAGGATCTTGCAGCAGAGCAAAAAGCACGATTGTCTTACGATAATCTGCTTCGTCTTATCGATGACCCTGATGTCCGTGATCCTATTAAGTTCCTGCGAGAGAGAGAAATCGTCCATTTCCAACGCTTTGGTGAGGGACTGCGCAGGGTTTATGATACTCTGGATTCTAAAAACTTTTACGCATTCAATCCTGCATTTGACAACAATACCAGAAGAAAATCTAAATAAAAGCGTCATACATCCTCTTCACACAAGATAGTGAAAAGGACGAGAGTGGTTCTTTGATCAAATTACGGTATAGTCTTTATGGCTATGCCGTTTTTGCTCTTTTAAACATTTTATAATTTCCTATGTTCAAAAAACATTTCTACTGATTATTCAGCGGTAGCGTGAAGGGATTGTTTGATCAACACATTAAAATCCTCCTACTGAAAAGCAGCAGGAGGATTATTCTAATATTTTACTCGCATAGATTTTCGCACACTTATTTTTGGTACATACAGCTAATGCGCAACACGCAGATAAACCGCATAATATGACATTGTTTATCCTTTATGTTGTTCGGTTGTGTCTGTAGCTTTTGTTGCAATAGTATTATCGGTGTCATTGATCTGTGTATTGGTGAACTTGTACGGTTCATCAGAATATATAGGGGCAGAAGATGTATTACCACTCACATTAATAATGCCTGAAGTATCTGCGCTGATAATATGTTCGCCGATAACATCAAAATCACAATCGTTGACATTAGATTTTTCTGCGGTGTTGGCGGCGGATATAGCAGATTTGCTGATATACTTAAAATCACATTTTGATATATTGAATGAAGCTCCGCTTATTGCAAGTCCGTTTCCGGCAATGTTGCTGAAGCTGCAATTTTCAATCGTAACATTTCCGCTGCTGTTTACCGTTACTGCGTTGCCTGATATGCCATTGAAATCACACTTGCTGACGGTTGTATCACCGCTTACATTATCAGCATTTATCGCATTCTTAAAGCTCAACACGGCATTATCCTTGTTTTCCGTAATGGATAATGTTGATCTTGTGATCTTGGTGTTGCTTGAATTCTTTATCTCAAAAGCGCTGCCACCGGCTTCTTTGATATTTAAATCATCAAATTCAACATTATTTGAATTTTCAACGCTGACTACCGGGGCTGAATTGGATGAAAACTCGTAGCACACAGAGTTTGAGGTTTCGCCTAATATTCTTTCAACATAATATCCGGTGTTTGAATCGTAGATAATGTCAAGTGCATTATATGGTTTTAGTAATCCGTGTTCATTTTCAATATAGCAGGATGAAATAGGTTCATCACCGCTTACTGTTACTTTTGTTTCGCTGTTAAATTCATCGTAAGGATAAAGGTAGGTGAAATCGTTGCGAAAATCATGCTTGCTTATACTTGCGCAAAATGAATTATAACGATAATAGCTGAGTGTAAAGCTATTTACAAATAATTGATCGCAGTTTTTGATTTTGAACATCTGAGAAAGTGAGGTGTCAGTGGATTTTGCATCATAAGCGGTATTAACTATTTTTGTATATGTACCGCTGACAGAAAAGATTTCCTTATCAATCACCTCAATAGCGCCGTCAATATAATATGTTCCCTCGTCGAAGATGACTAGCTGACCTTTTTCGGCTTTCTTAATAAGCTTGTTTATCTTCTTTATATTCTCAGCAGTATAGGTTATATCATTCGGAACGATGCCATAATCCCTGACGTACAGCTTTACCAGCTTGACTCTCTGACAGCTGCAAAGTCCGAAAATAATGCAAAATGACATTAAAATACAAAATACGGTTTTACATATTGAACGCAATTTCATCTATTTTCTTTAACTCCTCATCTGTAAACGGCTGTGAATTTACAATGCCTACATTTTCTTTTATCTGTTCGGGTGATGAAGCGCCTATGAGAACGCTTGTAACATCACCGTCCTTAAGAACCCAGTTGAGTGCCATCTGTGCAAGTGTTTCACCACGCTCGTGAGCGATTTCATTAAGAGCTGTTGCCTGTTTTATACGCTGATCTGTAATATTTTCAGGTTTTAAAAATATGCCTGACTTAACTGCACGGCTGTCAGACGGAATACCTTTTAAATAGCGGTTTGTGAGCAATCCCTGCGAGAGCGGGCTGAATACTATAAAGCCTTTGCCCTCATCCTTTACTGCTTGTTTTAATCCGTTTTGTTCAACTGTGCGGTTGATGATAGAATAGGAATTCTGATTAATAACAAAAGGACAGTGCAGTTCTTTTAATATAGCCGATGCTTTTTTCATCGTCTCGCCATCATAATTTGAAAGACCTGCATAAAGTGCTTTGCCGCTTTTTACAGCACTGTCGAGCGCAGACATCGTTTCTTCAAGAGGAGTATCGGGATCGGGTCGGTGATGATAGAAAATATCAACATAATCAACACCTAAACGGTTGAGGCTCTGATCAAGACTTGCAAGCAGATATTTTCTACTGCCGAGATCGCCGTACGGTCCTTTCCACATACCGTAGCCCGCTTTGGTGCTGATGATGAGCTCATCACGGTATGCAGACATTTCCTCCTTGAGTATCCTACCGAAATTGCGCTCTGCGTCACCGGGCTTCGGGCCATAATTATTAGCAATATCAAAATGAGTAATACCGTTATCAAAGGCGGTGAAGCACATCTTCTTCATATTTGAATAATCGTCGTTACCGCCGAAATTGTGCCAAAGACCGAGTGAAACAATCGGTAATTTAAGTCCGCTTTTTCCACAGCGGTTATATTTCATTTTGCTATATCTTGCGTCAATTGCTGTATATGACATATCAAGCACCCCTTTGCTTTTTATTCTATTATAAACGCAAAAGGGTAGTTGTTCAAGTAAAAAGTTTACTAATTTCCTTTAATATATCCATCATAAAGCTTTTGAAGTGCCTTTTTTTCAATTCGGCTAACATATGATCTAGATATTTTTAGTTTATCAGCAATTTCGCGCTGTGTCATTTCGGAGCGTGCACCAAGCCCGTAGCGCCATTTAATTATTAGTTTTTCACGCTTGTCAATGTCGTCTGTAAGATCAGAACCGTCTGAAATTATATCAATAAGTGTCAGCTCGTTGCCTTCTTTGTCCACATCTATCGGATCACTCATAGATACATTTTGCATCACCTTTTTTTGTGAACGAAAATACATAAGGATCTCATTGTCGATACAGCGTGCGGCATAGGTTGCAAGCTTGGTGTTTTTATCGGCAGAATAGCTGTTGACTGCCTTTATCATACCTATTGTGCCAACGGATATAAGATCGTCCTGATCGTAGCCTGCCGAATAGTATTTTTTAATAACATGTGCTACTAGGCGCAGATTGTGCTCTATCAGCTTCTTTCTGGCATTTTCGTCTCCGTTTGCGATCTTTTCAAGAAGCTCTGATTCTTCGTCGGGCTTTAAGGCTCTCGGAAACTCGTCGGGATTTGATACATTGAGTATCATAAACACCGATTTTATCATTGCAGTAAGTACTTCAATAAACATATAAACACACCCTTTAGATTTACTGTTAATATTTATTCTATCAGTCAATAAAAAAGACTTTAATTTTTTCGTACAGTATGGTATAATAACTGTAATTAGTCTATAAGGAGCTACATATGTTTAAGCTAATAAGAAAAAAGGAAAGATTAGATATATTCAAGCGCAGTACATTTATCGGTATTGCATTGCTTATAGGACAGATCGTGCCGTATGTTGCGTCGGTTGGAATAGTTATTTATCTGACACTTTGTGGATACAGTAATGTTCAGATGAACAATATGCTCACAAACGACACTGTTGTTTTCTCTACGCTCAATGTGATATTAACGGTGATTTGTTTTGTTGTTCCGTTTTGGTTGTTCGGCAAGATATGCATAGGGAAAAAAGCACACGAATATATGCCATTCGCTTTTCCAAAGATGAACAAGGTTACTTTTATGTGTGTTGCGTTTGGTATCGGAGCTTCTATGGCGTCCAACTTCATTTCAAACTTTGTTGCGATCTTTATGGAAACATTTTTAGGACTTGTTCCGGAACAGCCGGAGCTTGGAGGTGCTATTGATAATCCGGAGGTTTTAGGTATCGCACTTTTATGTACCGCTGCGGCACCTGCATTTATTGAGGAATTTGCTTTCCGTGGTGTTGCTTTAAGCATCCTTCGAAAATTCGGCGATATGCCTGCGATAATTATATCTGCACTGCTTTTTGGAATTATGCACGGCAATTTTGTTCAGATTCCATTTGCATTTGGAGTAGGTCTGGCACTTGGTCTTATTACTGTAATGACAGATTCTATCTGGCCTGCGGTAGCAGTTCATTTTGCAAATAACGCAATAGCGGTAATTTTTGAGTATTTTAGTTATATGCCGTTTGGCAGCATTATTACCACTATGATATTCTACGGACTTATTGCTCTCGGTATCATCATGTTTATAAAACTCTTCAAATCAGGTGCATTTAAGCGTATCAGCAAAGCTCCGTCTACCATGGGTGCATTTGAGCGTGCGGTTCGTATGATGCTTTCGCCTACTGTGATAATTGCAGTGATTATGTTTATTTTTACTGCAGTGCAGTATGTTTCAGCGGCATAGCATATGATAGATTACAGTATCTATATGCGCCGTGCTATTGAACTTGGCAAAGCAGCCGCAAGCTGCGGTGAAGTGCCGGTAGGTGCAGTTATTATAAGAAATGGTGAGATAATAGGTGAGGGCTATAATAGGCGTGAAAGCCTGATGAGTGCACTTGCTCACGCAGAGATAGAAGCGATCGACGCTGCGTGTAAGGCAATTGGCAGCTGGAGGCTTAATGGTTGTGAGCTTATTGTCACATTAGAGCCATGCCCGATGTGTTCAGGGGCTATTATCAATGCACGGCTTGATAAAGTTATTTACGGTGCGAGAGATGATAAGGCAGGCTCTGTTCGCTCTGTTATATCTATGTTTGATCTACCGTATAATCACCGACCTCGTGTACAAGGCGGTGTTTTGGAGGAGGAGTGTGCATCGCTTCTATCCTCGTTTTTTGAAGATTTAAGAAAATAATATTTTAAGAGGTTATATAAATGAAATTAGGTATTGTAGGACTTCCGAATGTAGGAAAATCAACACTTTTTAATGCAATCACAAATGCAGGTGCAGGCGCCGCAAACTTTCCGTTCTGCACCATTGAACCGAATGTGGGAATGGTAACTGTTCCGGACGAGCGTCTTGATAAGCTTGCTGAGATGTATGATCCTGACAAGTACACTCCGGCAGTTATAGAATTTGTTGATATTGCAGGCCTTGTAAAAGGAGCATCAAAGGGTGAGGGACTTGGCAACAAATTTCTATCTCATATCCGTGAGGTAGATGCCATCGTTCATGTAGTGCGTTGTTTTGAGAATGATGATATCATCCATGTTGAAGGAAATGTAGATCCTGCCCGTGATATTGAAACAATAAATCTTGAACTTATTTTCTCGGATATCGAGATGGTACAGCGACGTCGAGAAAAGTCGGCAAAGCTTGCGAAGGGCGATAAATCGTTGCTCGCTGAAGTGGATTTTCTTGACCGTCTTATCGAGCATCTTACAGAAGGAAAACCTGCCCGTTCAATTGAGCGTAACGATGATGAGGATAAAGTTATGTCAACTATTGCGTTGCTTTCGTCAAAGCCGGTAATTTACGCTTGTAATATGAGCGAAGATGATTTTACAAGCGGTATTGATAATAATGTCCGTTATAACGCAGTGCGTGAGATAGCATCGGCAGAGCAGGCTGGTGTGTTGCCTATCTGTGCAGAGCTTGAATCGCAGCTTTCTAGCATGGAGGACGAGGAAAAGACGCTGTTCTTATCGGAGCTCGGTCTTGACCGTTCGGGACTTGATCGACTTATCAAGGAGTGTTACAGTCTTCTTGGTCTTATCTCGTATCTTACCGCCGGAAAGCCGGAGGTTCGTGCATGGACTATCAGAAAGGGAACAAAGGCACCGCAGGCAGCAGGTGTTATTCACAGCGATTTTGAAAAAGGCTTTATCCGTGCAGAGGTAGTCGCATATAAAGATCTTATAGAGTGTGGTTCGCTTGTTGCAGCAAAAGAAAAAGGTCTTGTACGCAGTGAGGGTAAGGAATATGTAATGAATGACGGCGATGTTGTGCATTTCTTATTTAATGTCTAATAAAGTGAGGTAATGGTTATGAAAAGAATATTATCAATTGCTTTGGCATTTTGTCTGTGTGTTTCGCTTTGTGCTTGTTCCGGCAACAGTGATACCGATCCTATGCAGACAACTTCGGATGACGGATACCGTCTTGTGTTTGAAGATAATTTTGACGGCGATGCGCTTGACAGATCAAAATGGCGCAATGAGATAGGCTATATCCGTAATAATGAGCCACAGTATTACTCTGACCGTACAGAAAATGTTGAGGTGAGTGACGGTTCGCTAAAAATCAAATGTTTCCGTGAAGATTTTGTTGCTGATGATGGTACTACTGCACAGTATACATCCGGCAGTATCAACACCAGGTATTTGAATTCGTGGACATACGGAAAATTTGAGATGCGTGCAAAACTACCGTATACTACCTGCGATGCTTGTTGGCCGGCATTTTGGACATTAGGTGATAATATTAGTTCTGTCAATTGGCCGGCATGCGGTGAGATAGATATTCTTGAGTGGTACGGTGTTGGCCCTCATAAGTATTATACAAATATTCAGTGGTCTGACAGTATAACAGGGGAGTATAACGCAAGACACCAGGATAAATGGGGTGGCAACGGCTTCTATGCTACTATGGATGATTTCGGCGCTGATTGGCATACTTACGGCATGATATGGGACGAGGAAAAGATACAGTTCACATTTGACGGCGAAGTATTTGATGAGTTCAGCATTGCACAAGACGGTATGGATGCTTTGCATCAGCCACAGTTTATTCTTTTAAATCTCGCTCTTACGCAAGAGGGAGACCGTACAGAACTTGATAACGGAGATATTCTTACTTATGAAATAGATTATGTAAGAGTTTATCAGAAAGCCGATTAAAAATTCTTGAAAATCATAAAAAAGTTGTTGACAAATCCTTATTTTATGGTATAATGGATTTCGCGGTCACTTAAGGAGCATTAGCTCAGTTGGTTAGAGCAACCGGCTCATAACCGGTTGGTCCGGGGTTCGAGTCCCTGATGCTCCACCACCGCTTTTTTATATGGTTAGTGACTCAACAACTTAATATAGGGGTATAGCACAGTTGGTAGAGCAGCGGTCTCCAAAACCGCGTGCCGAGGGTTCGAATCCTTCTGCCCCTGCCAAAAAAACGACAAGTTTCTATCGAAACTTGTCGTTTTCAGTTATATTCGCCTTATGGCGGGTGATATGCACCTTTGGTGCGTGGTATTTGCT
>JAFPAK010000379.1 GCA_017390825.1 Clostridia bacterium | reverse complement strand
TTTTGGGCGAATAAAATAACACTGAAACTGCAAGTTTTCAATAACACTATTGCCGCACGGCAATAATATCACTCCGACTTTAGGAGGAATATAACTTGAAAAATATTATCTATTAAACTATAATAAAATCAATGAGGTGATTTTATTGAAACAAACTCAAAACAAATTCCCCGAATGGTATTGGACACATGGGCTTCACGATGCCAACATTGTTTCGGCAATGAAAAAGGAATCGGATTGGAATCCAAGGGATAATTGCTTAATATTAAAAATCGATTGTGATGGCGCATTGTTTGAAGCAGATATCACCGAAATCCGTTTTTATAATTATAAAATCAAAACAAGTGATTTTGATGTAAGTTTACTAAATGGCGGATGGTGGTTATCAGATGAAGTGGTAACAAAAGGCGGACATTATTTGTTAGATTTAAAATTTGATACCGCTAAATGCAAAACAAAACATTTAGAAATTACATTTAGTCGAGCAGAGGTTATTAGAGATTAAAATGTTTGTTAGTTAGGTTAAGGGTTTTAGGTTCACCTAAAAAGAGAGAAATGTGCCGTACATTTTCCCTGCTTGTTGCGGTATGAGACAAAATTAAAAGCTGTGTAGAGATTTTCTACACAGCTTTTTTACTGTCCTTTAGAGTACGACCCTAAATCTGCATCATTTCAAATATCAAATTTTTACTTATGCAAGCTCTGCAAAGTATTTGATTGTACGAACCATCTGTGAAGTGTAGCTGTTCTCGTTGTCATACCAAGCAACAACCTGAACCTCATAGAGATCGTCAGCAATCTTTGATACCATTGTCTGAGTAGCATCGAAGAGTGAACCGTATGTCATACCGATAACATCAGATGAAACGATCGGATCTTCGTTGTAGCCATAAGAATCAGAAGCAGCAGCCTTCATAGCAGCATTGATGCCTTCAACTGTTACATCTGTACCCTTAACACCTGCTGTAAGGATAGTAGTTGAACCTGTCGGAACCGGTACACGCTGTGCTGAACCGATAAGCTTGCCGTTGAGCTCCGGAATAACAAGACCGATTGCCTTAGCAGCGCCTGTTGAGTTCGGAACGATGTTAGCAGCGCCTGCACGAGCTCTTCTCATATCGCCCTTTCTGTGCGGACCGTCAAGAATCATCTGATCGCCTGTGTAAGCGTGGATGGTTGACATGATACCGCTCTGGATGGGAGCATATTTATTAAGAGCGTCTGCCATCGGAGCGAGGCAGTTTGTTGTGCAAGAAGCAGCAGAAATGATTGTATCATCAGCTGTAAGAGTGCCCTCGTTTACTGAGAAAACGATAGTCTTAAGATCGTTGCCTGCCGGAGCAGAAATTACAACCTTCTTAGCACCTGCATCGATGTGAGCCTGGCTCTTTGCCTTTGAGCAGTAGAAACCTGTGCACTCGAGAACAACGTCAACACCGAGTTCGCCCCAGGGAAGCTCAGCTGCGTTGGGTTTTGCGTAGATAGTGATCTTTTTGCCGTCTACTGTGATAGAATCTTCGCCTGCCTCAACTGTGTGAAGCTCCTGACCGATCTTACCGCAGTAACCGCCCTGTGCTGTATCGTACTTGAGGAGGTTAGCGAGCATTTTGGGATCTGTAAGGTCGTTGATAGCAACTACCTCGTAGCCTTCAGCGCCGAACATCTGGCGGAATGCCAAACGGCCGATACGACCGAAGCCGTTGATTGCAACTTTAACTGACATAATAGTTATCTCCTTTTGTTAAAAAAATTACATATATTAATATATAACATCTTGTCCTTAAATTCAAGTACTTTTTGTTAAAAAGTTATTTTTTTGTCAATCTTTATGTTAATTGTGACCGCAAAGCTGCCTCTTTATGCACAAAGTCACAAAAACAACAGTTTTGTTTACAATTTGTTAATATTTTTGGCGGTGAAATATGATAACTTATTTATATATTATCGGATGTTAAAAGGATGGGACATATTATATGTGTAAGAGCTTTGCTGAAAAAGAGATAAAAGAGATTTTCT
>JAFPAK010000378.1 GCA_017390825.1 Clostridia bacterium | reverse complement strand
GAGCCCGTGGAACGCGCACTTACACTCGACCTACCCAATGGATTGTGGGTAGCTCTCACCGATGCCGACGTGGACGACTGGTGCCTCACCAAATTTGAGGTCTCAAAAACCGACACGAATACGCTACGCAGCGTGATGTATAGCCCCGTGGATGTGGTCACCTACTGCGCCACACCATGGAAGGTGGTGATGGTTTAAGGGGATGGCATCTTTTTATTTTTACTGTTATTTTAGACACGAAAAAACCCAGAAACCGTTGTGGTTACTGGGTTTTTCGGGCTGTCATCTATTTTGGTAGCCAACCATGGTTGCGGGGGCCGGATTTGAACCGACGACCTTCGGGTTATGAGCCCGACGAGCTACCGAGCTGCTCCACCCCGCGATATTAGATTTGCAACTCACTTTTGAGCGCTAATATATTATATACTAAAAAAATAAAAATATCAACCCCTAATTTGAATTTTTTTAAATTTTTTATCATCTTATAAAGAAACAAACCCCAAAGCGCTGATTTCATCGGCGTTTTGGGGTGTTTTAATTTTTACAATATAATAAGTTCTTTACTGCTCTTTGTGAGATTTTCATAACCATCATCAGTTATGTAAACCATGTCTTCAATGCGGACACCGTAAGCATCCTCAATATAAATGCCCGGTTCAACGGTCATTACCATTCCCTTTTTCAGAAGCGTTTTGCAGGACGGCGAAAACGACGGCGACTCATGGATAAAAAGTCCTACCGAATGGCCCGTGGAATGCCCGAAGCAACCCTCATACCCTGCACCGTATATCAACGAACGGGCAGCGGTATCAATATCACAGCATACAACATCGGGCGCTATCAGATCAAGCGCCGCTTTTTGTGCTGAAAGCACGGTGTTATACACCTTTTTCATATCATCATCGGCATATCCAAGAGCAACAGTCCTTGTCATATCAGAGCAGTAGCCTCCGACCTTGCAACCTGTATCCATAGTGATAAAATCACCGTTTTCAATCAACTTATCCGACGGTATTCCGTGAGGAAGCGATGATTTTTTACCTGACACGACGATGTGATTGAAGGACACACCCTCTGCACCGCCCTTACGCATAAACCACTCGATCTCAAGCGCGATATCACGTTCTTTAACACCCTCCTTGATAAAGGGCAGAATGTGGGTAAATGCACTGTCAGTCAAATTCTGTGCTTTTTTAATAAGTGCTAATTCTTCTTCGTCTTTTATCATGCGAAGCTCATTTATTGCATTGTCAAGCAACGCTTCCCTTTCGACCTCACAAATTCCGCTGAAAAAATTTAGTTTCTCAACCGTCTGATAACCGTTTTCAATAAACACGTGTGTTTCATTGTGGGACGACAAAATATCTCTTATATTATCTGAAAGCCGACTTTGTAAAATGACCGTGACATCAGAATTTTTGAAATCAGACTTTGCCTTTTCAATATAGCGGAAATCAGTGATAAAATACACCTTTCCGCCAACGAAAACAAGTGTGCCGGTATCAATATCGGTGCCGGTGAGATAACGTAGATTAAGCGGATCCTGTATTATGCACGAATGTGAAAATACAGATATGAACTTATTAATATTTTTCAAAAAAATCAGCCTTTCTTGACTGCTGAAATAACGCTGTATATAGCAGGTGCAAAGATAACATTGATAAGCAGCTCTGCAATAAAGTTTTTGCCCGCAAGCACAATAAGTACGAATGTTATAAGGTTTTCCCCACCTGCAAAACTCGTTGAAATAGCATCTGAAAGCACAGTCAACGAACCCAGCACGAATAAACCTGTATTAACAACGGGTGCTGTAATTGCTGCTGCAAATACAGCAGCATATCTGTTTTTCTTTTCAATAAGTTGATAAACTGCTGCTGCTAAAAAGCCTGCTGCCGTAGCTTTTACAACACACAAAAGCATCGTCCAAACTGCTGTTGACGCATTGAAATTGATAAGCGCCGCAGTGAAAGTATCCATACCTGATACTCCCCCTATCACGGTTGCAATTCCGAACACAAATCCGAGTACTGCACCGCCTGAACGCCCTGTAAGTATTCCGCCTACCACAATGGGTATCAGCACAAAGCTCATTGATACACCGAGAAAGCTCAACGGAAATACAGTTCCTACGATCTGAAGCACAAACACAATTGCAATAAATATTGCAAGTTCGACAAGCTTCAATGTCTTCTTACTTTTTCTACTCATATTAAATTCCTCCTGCTGCTGCTCACTTAAAGGATGCAGCGCAATATATTTTTTAAAGGCAGTGTATTTTGCCTCTAAAATCTACTTGTTCTTGTTATAGATAATACGCAAGCCCTCAAGCAAAAGATTATCACAATATTCGATCTTACGCTTACAGTTCTTTATTATCTCCGGAGCAAGACCTCCGGTTGCAACAAGTGTTGCCTTTTCCCCAAGTTTTTCTTCAATGCGCTCTGCCATACCGTCAAGCATTGAAGCACAACCGAAGATAAGTCCAGACTGAATACAGTCAATAGTATTTGAGCCGATAACGCTTTTCGGCGTATCAATCTCGACTGACTGAAGAAGTGAAGTGCGGTTAGTCAGTGCTTCATGCGAAATGCCGACACCTGCGGAAATAGAACCGCCGAGGTAATTTGCATGCTTATCAATAACGCTGATTGTGGTAGCTGTGCCTAGATCAAATATAATGCAGGGCAGCGGATACATTGCAACTGCCGCAACACCGCCTGCAACAAGATCTGCACCGAGTTGTGCGGGATTATCTATCTTGATATTAAGTCCTGACTTTACACCGGGACCTACAACAAGCGGTTTTTTACCGGTCACAAGCTCAACGGCCGTACGCAGCGCTCTTCCTACCGACGGTACGACAGACGCCAGACATGAGCCGGAAATTTCCTTTGTTGAAATATCGTAAATATGAAAGATATTGCGAAGCTCAACCGCATACTGATCGCCGGTTTTAAGTCGATCGGTAGCAAGTCTGGCAACAAATCTAAGGGTCTCTCCCTCATAAACACCGAGTGTGATGTTTGAGTTGCCTATATCAACACAAAGAAGCATAATTTACCTCCAAGCCGATTTTCTATTGTATTATTATATGTCACAAAGGTAAAAAAATCAAGTGCAAAGCAGTAATTAATTGCCGTTTTATGTTGACAAACCTCCGTCGGGCATTTATAATATATTAGATGTATAAGATGGCGAAAAATGCGATTTCAGCCTATCTTACTGTATGATTTTATTAAGGAGCATTGATTGCAATGAAATGGACAGGACTTAACGAATTAAGAGAAAAATATTTGAGTTTTTATGAGTCAAAGGGTCATCTGCGTCTTTCAAGTTTTTCGCTTGTTCCGCATAATGATAACAGCCTTTTACTTATCAATTCCGGCATGGCGCCGATGAAAAAATATTTTACAGGTGAAGTTACTCCCCCCAGAAAGAGGGTTACTACCTGTCAGAAATGTATTCGTACACCCGATATTGAGCGTGTTGGAAAGACAGCACGCCACGGCACTTATTTTGAAATGCTCGGCAACTTCTCATTCGGCGACTATTTCAAGCATGAAGCAACCGCATGGGCTTGGGAATTCTGCACAAAGGTTATCGAGCTTCCACCCGAGCGCATCTGGATATCTATCTATGAAAGTGATGATGAAGCTTTTGATATTTGGACAAAGGAAGTAGGCTTCCCCGCTGAACGCATTGTGCGTCTTGGCAAGGAGGACAATTTCTGGGAGCACGGTTCAGGTCCCTGCGGCCCTTGTTCAGAGCTTTATTTTGACCGTGGCGAAAAATATGGTTGCGGCAGTCCGGATTGCGGTGTAGGTTGCGAATGCGACCGATTTGTCGAGTTCTGGAATCTTGTATTCACGCAGTTTGATAATGACGGTAACAACAATTACACTCCTCTTGACCATCCTAATATTGATACAGGTATGGGTCTTGAGCGTTTGGCATGCATTATGCAGGATGTAAACAATCTGTTTGAGGTTGATACCGTTCAGAATATAATGAAGCACATCTCAAGAATTGCCGGTGTAAATTACGGTGATGATGAAAAAACAGATATTTCCCTTCGTGTAATAACCGACCATATCCGTTCAACAACATTTATGGTAGGTGACGGCGTTATGCCCTCTAACGAAGGCAGAGGATATGTTCTCCGCCGTCTTCTCCGCCGTGCCGCACGTCATGGCAGACTGCTCGGCATCAAGGGCGAATTCCTTTACAAAATCTGCGATACAGTTATTGAGGAAAACAAAACTGCATATCCCGAGCTTGTCCAAAAGAGTGAGTTTATCAAAACTCTTATCAAAAAGGAAGAAGAATCTTTTGGCAAAACTATCGATCAGGGACTTTCTCTGCTTTCTGAAATGCAGAAAAATATTAAAGATGGTGTAATGTCTGGTGAAGATGCATTCCGTCTTTACGATACCTACGGTTTCCCGCTTGATCTTACTAAAGACATCCTCGAGGAGCAGGGAATTACTGTAAATGAAGATGAATTTTCAGAGCTTATGAAGCAGCAGCGTGAGCGTGCAAGAGCTGCACGCAAAGCGGCTGACGGCGAAAGCTGGGCTTCCAACGATTTGCAGTTTGACTGCGCAGCAACTGAATTTGTAGGCTATACAGAGGATAAGTGTGATGCAACGATCCTTGCTCTTATATGTGAGGGTGAGGCTACATCACAGATAAAGAGCGGTGATGATGCAGTTATCGTGCTTTCAAAAACTCCGTTTTATGCTACAAGCGGCGGTCAGGTTGGTGATAAGGGCATAATCAGAACTGACAGCGGAGAATTTAAGGTGAACGACACAGTAAAAAATGCTGAAGGCGTTTATATGCACAAGGGTACTGTTGTATCAGGCGGATTTACTGTTGATGCAAATGTAAGCGCTGAAATCGATGTAGCCAAACGCAGAGCTACTATGCGTAACCACACCGCAGCACATCTTTTACAGAATGCGCTGCGCACTGTGCTCGGCAAGCATGTTGAGCAGGCAGGTCAGCTTGTAAGTGACGAGCATATGCGGTTTGACTTTACCCATTTCTCTGCTCTTACAGAGGAAGAACTTAACAAGGTAAGTGCGTTGGTTAATGAGAACATCCTTGCAGCTATTCCCGTAACTACCGAGGAAATGCCTATTGAAGAAGCAAAGAAGAGCGGCGCAATGGCGCTGTTCGGTGAAAAGTACGGTGACGTTGTAAGAGTTGTTACTGCAGGCAATTCAATTGAATTTTGCGGCGGTACTCACGCAACCAACACAGCACAGCTCGGTCTTTTCTATATCGTATCCGAAGGCTCTGTTGCATCAGGTGTACGCCGTATTGAAGCTGTTACCGGAAACGGTGTGCTTAATGTTATCAACACTAAAAATGAATATATCAACAAGGCTTGTGCAGAAGTAAAAGCAGCAAATGCCGATGAAATGCTTATCAAGATCCGTCAGAATGCGGCTGATCTTAAAGCAGTACAAAGCGAGCTTGACGCTATCAATGCAAGTCTTGCAGCAAAAGCAGCAGGCTCACTTGAAGACAACGCAATAGCTGTAGGCTCATTCAAGCTTATCACCGCAGAGGTCAGCGGTGCTGATGCTGATACGCTCCGCTCAATGTGTGACAGCTTTAAGTCAGACATCCCTGATGTTGTGGCAGTGCTTTGCTCAAGTTCCAACGGCAAGGTCACATTCTGCGCATGCTGCGGCAAGGACGCTGTCAAGAACGGCGCTCATGCAGGAAATATCATAAGAGAAACTGCTAAAATCTGCGGCGGTAGCGGTGGCGGTCGCCCCGATAGCGCAATGGCAGGTGCAAAGGATGCTTCAAAAATTAACGCTGCGCTTGACAATGTTAAGTCTTTACTTGAAAATATTTAAAGGTGATAAATATGGATTGCTTATTTTGCAAAATAATTGAAGGTTCGATACCATCAACAAAAATATATGAGGATGAAAAGGTATATGCATTTGCGGATATCAATCCACAAGCCCCTTTTCATGCACTTATAGTGCCGAAAATGCACATTGAATCTGCTGCCGATATAACTGCTGAAAACAGCGACATTGTAAAGGCGGTATTTGAAGCAGCAGCAATCATCGCAAAAGAAAACAGTCTTAACAACGGCTTCCGCATCGTAACAAACAGCGGTGAATACGGCTGCCAAAGCGTTAAGCATATACATTTTCATCTGCTTTCCGGCAAGCAATTGTCTGAAAGTATGGCATAAGAGGTGTTTTTTATGAAAACCTACAAAATGACTATTGCAGGTCTTGAAAGAGAGCTTGAGATATTCCCTATCAATGACAAGATCTCGATTGCTGCATTCATTCTTTTCGGCGATGCTGAAATAACAGTAGCAGCCGCCGAAGAACTGCTTAAAAAAGTACCGGAATTTGATTACATTATCACTCCTGAAGCAAAGTCTATTCCGCTTGCATACGAAATGTCAAGGCAGAGCGGCAAGAAATATTTTGTTGCAAGAAAAGGTCCAAAGCTTTATATGGCAGATCCTATTTCGGTAAGTGTTAAATCCATTACCACCGAAAAGGAGCAGCGCTTGTATCTCGGCAAGCAGGATGCAGATGAAATTCGCGGCAAGCGCGTGCTTATAGTTGATGATGTTATCAGCACAGGCGAATCACTCGTTGCAGTGCGTGAACTATGTAATGCAGCAGGTGCTGTTGAAGCCGCTGCTTGTGCGGTTCTCGCAGAGGGTGACTCAAAGGATCGTGACGATATTATATATCTTGAGCCGCTGCCCCTGATTATTAATGATTGAGGTAAATATTAATGCAGTTTGAAAAAGCATATTTTGAAGCGGCATACGGCACTTCAAAGCAACTGCCTGTATCCGAGTTACCGGAAATAGTGTTTTCAGGCAGATCAAATGTAGGTAAATCCTCGCTTATCAACCGCTTGCTCAACAGAAAGTCGCTTGCCAAGGTAAGCTCAACACCCGGCAAGACGGCAACTATCAATTTCTACAACATAGGCGATTCACGGCTTGTTGATCTGCCCGGTTACGGATACGCCAAAGTTTCACATTCGGAGCATTCACGTTGGGCAGAGCTTATGGACGGTTACTTTGCAAGTGAGCGTGATATACGCCTTGTTGTGCAACTTGTTGATATGCGCCACAGCCCAACAAAGCTTGACATTCAAATGCTGAATTTTCTTGCAGAATGCGGATTTCCGTTTATTATTGCGCTTACAAAGTGCGATAAGCTGAATAAATCCGAAACTGCAAAAAGACTTGCAGCACTTGAAAGTGAACTTTCATTTTTGGAGCATATGCCAATATATGTTCCTGTATCATCTACAAAAGGAGACGGAATTGAGGAATTGAAATCTCACATTCTTCAATCTGTTGAATAATATTCCCCTAGGAAAGGTCTTGATCTAAATGTTTACATCTGATTGTCTCGGCGTTGAAAACGGACATCTCACCATCGGTGGTGTTGACACCGTAGAACTTGCGCATAAGTTCGGCACACCTCTTTATGTTATCGACGAAGCTACTGTTCGAAAAAACTGCCGTAAGTTTCTCACAACTATGAGCAGTAATTATAAAGACAGCAAAGTTATTTTTGCAAGCAAGGCTTTAAATTGCCTTGAGATGTGCAGAGTAGTGACCGATGAAGGACTTGGACTTGATGTTGTATCCGCCGGTGAGCTTTATACCGCTATAAAAGCAGGTGTCAACCCTTCCGATATATATTTTCACGGCAACAACAAAACTGCCGATGAAATAGATTTTGCAATTAAATCCGATCTCGGCACATTCATTGCTGATAACAGTTATGAGCTTAATACAATAAACAAAACCGCAAATAAATATGGAAAAAAGCAGCGCGTCATGCTTCGTATCAAGCCGGGTATTGATGCACATACTCACGATTTCATCAGAACTGGTCAGATAGATTCAAAATTCGGTTTTGCACTTGAAAACGGTGAAGCTTATGAAGGTGTTAAAACTGCTATTAAATATGATAATATCGAGCTTGTCGGTTTACATTGCCATATCGGCTCGCAAATTTTTGAGGACAAGCCTTTTGTTGAAGCAGCAACAGTTATGTTGAACTTCTATAAAAAGATAAAGGATGAGTTGAATATAACGCTTCCCGAACTTAATCTCGGCGGCGGTTTCGGTATCAAATACACCGAAAAGGACGATCCTACAGCATATGAGGTATTTATGAACGATGTAGCACATACCGTTAATAAATACTGTGATGAAAACGGTCTTGCAGTTCCGAAAATCATCATTGAACCGGGACGCAGTATTGTTGGCGAGGCAGGTATCACACTTTATACCGTCGGCGGTGTAAAGGAGATTGAGAATGTTCGTAACTATGTTTCTGTTGACGGCGGCATGGGTGATAATCCGAGATACATTCTATATCAGTCACAGTACAGTGTGTTGAATGCTTCAAAGGCTGATGAAAAATGTGACTATGTTGCCACCGTTGCAGGAAAATGCTGTGAGAGTGGTGATGTTATCCAGCCGGATGTAGCTATCAAAAAGCCGGAGGTTGGCGACACACTCGCAGTCCTTTCGACCGGTGCTTATAATTATTCGATGGCATCGAATTACAATCGAATTCCCCGCCCGTGTATGGTTATGATAAAGGACAAGCAAGCCCGGGTGATAATAAAGCGTGAAACTTATGAGGATCTTATAAGAAACGATATATAAATGATAAAAGCAGACTTCAATGAAGTCTGCTTTTAATAATTTAGTACTTATTAATACTTTTCTTCTATCATTTTGATCTTATCAAGTCTTGCCTGATGTCTGCCGCCTTCATATTCTGTTTCAAGATAAAGGTCAACAAGCTCAAGTGCAAAGAGATCGCCGAGAACTCTGCCGCCAAGACATAGAATATTTGAATCGTTGTGCAGTCTTGTGTATTTTACAGAGAAGTGGTCAGAGCAAACCGATGCACGGATACCATTTACCTTATTGGCAGCAATGGACATACCAACACCTGTTCCGCAGACGAGGATTCCTCTTTCGCACTCGCCCGATGCAACGCTTTCGGCAACCGGAAGCGCAATATCCGGATAATCGACTGAGCCTCCGTCAAAAGTACCGAAATACTTATACTTTGTTCCCTTCTCGTCTAAATGCTTCATGATTTTTGCGGCAAGCTCAAAACCGCCGTGATCGCAACCGATAGCTATCATTTGTTTGTCAATTCCTTTCTGTTGTTAAGCTCCCTTTGCGCCTGAGGCAGACGAAGATACACAGGGGTAAGATCTTCGGCATCTATCGCATTTGCAGCATACTTTTGTGCAAGCACGGCAACCGATGTCCCCATACAGTATCTCTTTTTCTCCTCTGCCATGGTTACAGGCAGCGTATCTTTTAATCTATTATAACACAAAACTGTGCCATCGCCAACAAGAATTACAGGCTTTTTTTGCTCTTTCAGCTCTTTTTCAAGATCAGCTATACTGATTGCACGGTCATCACACATTCTTTCGCCACGGAAAAACAGTGCATTGTACACCTGTCCTGCCCTTGCATCCATAACGGCGCAAACGATACCGTCAAAATCACAGACGCCTATTGATAGTGCTTCAAGCGTTGAAATGCCAACGCACTTTGTGTTATTTGCAGCACAAATGCCTTTAAGCGTTGACATTCCGATACGAAGTCCGGTAAATGAACCAGGACCTTGAGTAATACCCGCAATATCAATATCGCAAACCGAAATCTCCGCAGCTTCAACAACACGCTTTATCATAGGCAATAGCGTCTGAGAATGTGTAAGCCCGTTATTAACAAGCTCCGATGATAATACCTCACCGTCACGCATTAAGGCGCAGGAGGCTGTTACAGATGATGAATCTATACCGAGAATAATCAAATCAGGTTTCCTCCGTAGTTATAATTCTGCTATTTTCGTGAGCACCCTGACAAACGGTTATTTTTATATACCCATCAGGCAAAGCATTTTCAATGTTTTCACTCCACTCAACAAGACACACGCCACCGCTTTCACAGTATTCAAAAAAGTTGGTTGAATAAAGGCTGTCCCAATCAGTGACACGATACATATCAAAATGATACATCGGAAGTCTTCCACCACGGTATTCGTGAACGATAGCAAAGGTTGGTGATGATACCTCACCATTATAGCCCAGCCCTTTTGCAAGACCTCTTGCAAAGGCGGTCTTTCCCATACCCATACCGCCGAAAAGTGCTATAGTGGTGTTGGGTGACAAGTCGGCTGCAAGCGAAGAGGCAAAATTCTCGGTTTCATTTACCGAATTTGATACAAACACGCTCATTTTACCATCCTGCCTTTTTATCACTTAAATAGATAACTCTTGTATTGCGGTGCTTATAGACACTCAGCACAAGTCCTATACTTATATAAAGACAGACAAGTGACGAGCCGCCTGCCGAAAAGAACGGCAATGTTACGCCGATAACAGGCAGAACAGCAAGCACCATGCCGGTATTGATAAGCAGCTGCGCTGCAAACATACCAAATACACCGGCGCAGATGACAGTACCCTGGAAATCTCTTGACAATTGTGCTGTACGAATTATGCGATACAGCAAAACAATAATCAGAACAAATACCGCAAGACAGCCGATAAGCCCCAGTTCCTCACCGGCAACAGAGAGAATAAAATCATTATATGCTTTCGGTACTCCTTCTGTCTGTGTTTTCGCACCCTGCAAATAGCCCTGGCCAAATATCCCGCCCGAACCAAGCGCCCGAAGTCCCTGAAGCTGCTGATATCCGTCCCCCAAAGGGTCACTTTCTAGATCAAAAATAATAGAAAAACGGTTGCGCTGATAATCATCAAGTCCTAAAAACCAGATTACCGGTGCTGCCGCTGCTATTGTAGCACCGCCGAGTGCAAACCAACGCAGCTTTATTCCCGATGCAAAGAGCATCAAAACAGCTATCACTATCATAACTGTAACTGTACCCAGGTCACGCTGGAACACCATAATAAGCGCAGGTGCAGTCATTGAATGTAAAAACAGAAGTATCACATTATGCACCTTGTTTATTTCATCACGGCGGATAGATGTTACATGCACCGAAAAAACTATTATCATAATGATCTTGATAAGCTCGGATATCTGCAAGGACATACCGCCGGGCAGACGCAACCACGCCTTATTTGATGTCTGATCCGGTGCATAACCAAATATAAATGTTATAAGTATAAGTAAAATTCCGCCGGCTATAAAGATTGGCCATAAGCGTGACACTTTACCGTAATCAAAAAATGAAACGCCTATTGCAACGATAATACCGAGCAAAGTTGCCGCAAGCTGAACTATTACCTGCTGGTACGAGCCGCCGCTGTGCGTTGCAGAAAATATCAGCGCACAACCATATAGTGACGATATAAGGCAGGTCACCAGCAATATCATATCCGTTTCACGGATATAGTCTGCTGCATTTTGAAAAAATCTCCTAATCATTTAATTCTCCGAAAAGTTTATTTCAGTTCAACAATAGTTACTCCGGCTTCACCTTCACCGAATACACCAAGTCGGAAGGTCCTCACGCATTTATGCTTTCTGAGATGCTGTTGCACACCTGCACGAAGCACTCCCGTACCTTTCCCGTGGATAACGGTGACGGAATTCACGCCCGATAGAATTGCATTATCTATAAAACGGTCGAGATCCATAATAGCTTCCTCGACATTCATACCGCGAAGGTCTATCTCAAGTGCCGCTCTGCTACTCTGCACACCCTTCTCACGATATGAGCCGACTTTAGGCTTTTTCTTTTCCTGCTTACTGTCTGCAAGACGAAGATTTGACATATCGACCTTCATTTTCATACTGCCGCATTGAACACGCACTATTCCCTTACTGTCAGGAAGTGCAATGACCTCGGCATGAGAACCTGTATCCTTTAATACTACCTTATCCCCGATCTGCAAAGGACGCGGCAAGATATATCCATCATCAAACTTTTCTCCGTCAGTTGCAATTTTGTCAAGCGACTTAAAGCCTTGATTTGCGGCTTGTCTTGCAGCGGCAAGATCCTTATTCTTGCTTTTCTTTATTGCTTCAAGCTCATCAAGAATACGGTTGACTTCGGCTCTCGCATTATCTGCAATAACACGTGCTGCCGCTCTTGCGTTTTCTATCTCACGGTCGTAATTTGCCTTTAGCGTACTCTGCATCTTGGCGGCTTCACGCTCAAGAAGTCTTGCTTTTGCGGTAGCTTCATCAGCCTGCTTGTATTTATCCTCAAGCTCTTTTCGTGCCGCCTCAAGCTGACTTACCACCCGTTCAAACTTCTTATCCTCTTCCGATACGAGACCTTTGGCATTTTCAATAACCTCGCTATCAAGTCCCAATCGGTTGCAGATTGCGAAAGCGTTGCTTCTGCCGGGAGTTCCGATGATAAGTCGATAGGACGGTGAAAGCGTTTTAATATCAAATTCGCAGCTTGCGTTGTTGACGCCATTCGTATCAAGTGCATATGCTTTTAGCTCCGCATAGTGGGTAGTTGCGGCAATAGATGCACCGGCAGAACGCAGATGCTCCAAAATAGAAACAGCAAGCGCTGCACCCTCCACGGGATCAGTACCCGAACAAAGCTCGTCAAGCAGCACCAACGTACTGCTATTCGCCTTCCTTATAATGCCTATAATATTTTTAATATGTGATGAAAAAGTTGAAAGTGATTGCTCAATGCTCTGTTCATCACCGATATCGGCAAGGATATTTTCATATACCACAACGGTGCTGTTATCCTCACACGGGATAAACATACCGCTTTGCGCCATCAGCGTGATAAGACCTAGTGTTTTGATGGATACCGTTTTGCCACCGGTATTGGGACCTGTGATAACAAGCGTGTCAAATTCACCGCCGAGACGGATATCTATCGGTACCACGGTATTTTTATCAAGCAGAGGATGGCGGGCTTTTTTTAGATTTGTAACACCGCTTTCGTATAATATCGGCTCTGAAGCTTTCATATCAAATGCAAGTGACGCTTTTGCAAATATAAGATCGAGCTTAAAAGCAGCATCACAAGACATCATAATAGACTCCTTATGCTCTGCCGCCTCTGACGAAAGTTCTGCTAAAATGCGTTCGATCTCTTCCTGCTCCTTTGATTTGAGCAATGCAATTTCATTATTTGCCTCAACAACTGCCATTGGCTCAACAAATACTGTTGAACCTGTCGATGAAAGTCCGTGAACAAGGCCTGCTATTTCCGAGCGAAATTCGGATTTTACCGGCACAACATATCTGCCGTTTCGCTGCGTGATGACAGTATCCTGCAAGAATTTCTGTGTTGACGATGAACGGAGCACACCGTCCAACCTGTCACGAATCTTGTTTGATGCGCTTTGGATTTTTCTGCGGATGGAATAAAGAGAGGACGAAGCATTATCGCTCATCTCATCCGGAGAAAGTATGCAGGAAGTAATATGCTCTTCCAGTCTGCGGTTTGAACATAGCGCAGAAAAAAGTCCGTCGAGCGATGTAGGCTGACCTGCACTGTGGTCACGCCACTCAATCAGCGCACGGATAGCACGAAGCACACCTGCAATATCCAGCAGCTCGCCCATATTGAGCACACCGCCGGCAGAGGATCTTGCAAGTGCGTTATTAACATTTTTAAGCCCACCGAAAGACGGTGAGCCGAATTTTGCCGTTAAAAGATATGCGTCTGTTGTATTCAAAAGGGTGTTTTTTGCCGCTTCATAGGTCTTTTCAGGGACAACATTCAGTGCATTTTCCACCGCTTCAAATGAGGCGCACCGTTCTGACAGCATTTTTAATACTTTGTCAAATTCAAGTGTGATTAAATGCTTATTCATATCATTTCCGTATCGGTAAACGCTACCGATTTATAAAAATTCAAGGTTTTATATTCATTTTCAGTATGAGTCACAGTAAAACGGCTTGCAATATCTGAAAGGCGCTCGGCATTCCCTTCACCTAATTTAAAAGAAAAAATCTTATTATCAGGCGAATAAATTATATGCCGCATAGCCGCAAGCAAAGGTTCTGATAAATACTCGCCGTTCTTTTTGCACTTTTCACAGTAAAGTGCGCCGGCGGATATATCAAAATAACCGCTGTTTGTATCTTCACCGCAGCCACAGCAAGCACCAAGCTCCGGCATATATCCACACAACTGGCAGATCTTAAGTTCAAACACGGATTTTATGATATTATCAGGCAACTTTGACTCACTTAACAGATAAAGACTGTTTAAGATAAGCCTCAAAAAATCCTCTGCCGGCTCGTCCTGAGGTGCTAAATACTCACAAAGCTCGCAAAAATAACAGCTGAGTGCATATTTTTCAATGCTCTCACGAAGTCCGAAAAACACCTTATTTACCAATGCATCACGCACCTTGTATGTATCACGGCTGAAATTAAGAGTAAGCCGTGAATAGCTAAGATGTCCCGTTGCAGAAAGGCGCTTTGATGTTACCTTCAATGCACCGCTTGCAAACGCGCGAATAACGCCGTGTTCAGATGTTAAAACAGTTATTAGACGGTCATTTTCGGATATTTTGCGTTCCCGTAAAATCAGTCCGTCCGTCACGGTCAGCGACATCATCACACCTCACATTTACTGCGTTTTTATACTCAAGATAATCGGCCACACGACCGCTTTTAATAAATGTATTCCAAAGTTCTTCTCTTTCCATAATGCACCCTAAAAATCATATTTATATTATGATTTTTAGCAAGTGACAAAATAAAATTATAGGAAAAATAAAGCATCGGCCATAAAGCCTTATATAGATTAAAATGAAAAATTAATCCAATCCGAAATTATGGATGCTGCCCTGTCGTGTACGCCAGTTTTCCTTGACCTTTACCCACAACCGCAGATTTACCTTGATTTCAAAAAAGCCTTCAAGATCCTGTCTTGCAAGAGTGCCGACACGCTTTAACATAGAACCTTTTTTGCCGATAACGATAGGCTTGTGGCTTTCACGCTCACAGTATATAGCCGCCTCAATATCAAGGATATCTGTATCGTCGCGTTCGGAAAAGCGCTCTATATCTACCGCAAGACCGTGAGGTATCTCCTTATCAAGAAGCATAAGCAGCTTTTCACGGATTATCTCTGCTGCGAGTACACGCTCAGGCTGATCAGTCAAAGTATCATCATCAAAGAAATGTACCGAGGGTACTGTGAACTTGCGAAGCTCCGAAAGCAAGATATCAACTCCATCACCGGTTTTTGCGCTGACAGGCACGATAGCCGCAAAATCAAAAAGTTCATTATACTTATTGATGATCTCAAGCAGATCTGACTTGTTTTCCAAAAGGTCGATTTTGTTTACCGCAAGAACTGCATTCAAACGGCGTTTTTTAAATTTCTCACAAAGCTCATATTCGGCAGGTGCAATTTTGCTCGTTGCCTCAACAACAAGCAGGCAGCAATCAACATCCGCCATCCCATCACCAACAGCCTTTACCATATGCTCGCCGAGCATATTATGCGGCTTGTGAAGACCCGGAGTATCGGTGAAAACAAGCTGCTCTGTACCATTTGTCAAAACTCCGTTAATACGGGTGCGTGTAGTCTGCGGCTTGTCCGACACAGCAGCAATCTTCTGACCGATAAGCTTATTCAGTATTGAAGATTTACCCGCATTCGGCTTACCTACTATTGCGATAAACGCCGATGTTGTATTACTCATTTAAGATTTAAGCCATATCCTGAGGATGTCCCACCTCAACCATTACGGCTTCCTCCTTCTCACGCATTGTAGCAGCCTCAAGGCCGCCGTTTACATGGTCATATCCAAGCAGATGCAGCATTGAATGAGTTGTTAAATAACCCATCTCACGCTGGAATGTGTGATTGTAATCCTCTGCCTGACGCATTGCACGTTCAACAGAAATAACTACATCGCCCAGTATGTACGCTCCGCTTTCGGGATTGACAGGATAGTCACCGTTTTCGCCCATCGGGAACGACAGTACGTCGGTCGGCTCGGGTATCTTGCGAAAGTTGGTGTTAAGCTCCGCTATCTGCTTATCATCAACAAACATAACATTTACTTCTGCAGATCCGCTGAAGCCTTCCATCTTTAAAACAGCGGTACAGCAGCGGCGCAGCAGCATTCTCATGCCTGTCGGTATCTTTATCTGCTTTTGTCTGTTTTCAATATTTACCTTTACCTTGTCCATTACTTTTCGTTCCTTTCATAGTTTCTTTTTCTTTTATATTCATCGGCTTTTTCATAAGCCTTAACTATTGACTGCACCAACTTGTGACGGACTACATCACGCTCGGTAAAGCGAATGACCGCTATATCATCAACATTTTTTAATACACGCATAGCATCTATAAGACCGCTGGGTTTCCCATCCGGCAGATCTATTTGTGTAACGTCACCTGTGATTATCATTTTTGAGTTGAATCCCAAACGAGTTAGAAACATTTTCATCTGCTCTTTTGTTGTATTCTGCGCCTCATCAAGAATAATGAAGCTGTCATCCAGCGTTCTGCCTCGCATATATGCAAGGGGCGCTACCTCGATGCTGCCACGTTCGTGGAGTCTTGCAAAGTTTTCAGCGCCGAACATATCAAACAATGCATCATATAAAGGACGCAGATACGGATCGACCTTCTGCTGAAGATCTCCCGGCAAAAAGCCGAGCTTCTCACCTGCCTCAACTGCGGGACGGGTGAGTATTATCCTTGTCACCTCTTTCGCCTTAAAGGCACGCACTGCCTCTGCCACTGCAAGGTAGGTCTTGCCCGTACCGGCAGGACCTACGCCGAATACAACGGTGTTTTTATCCACCGCCTCAACGTATTTTTTCTGACCGATTGTTTTTGGTTTTATCGGCTTACCCTGCGTTGTGACGCAAATTATATCGTTATCCGCAAGCTGATACACTGTTGACTCCTCACCGCTTTCGATAAGTGACATCACATATATCACCTGCTGCTCTGTTATCTGCTCTCCTCGCTCGATAAGCGCTGTAAGCCCTTCAAACACACGCTTCGCAAATTCCGCTTGCTGCTCATCACCCGTGATTTTGAGTTTCGATGCTCTGAATACAACCGAAACATCATACTTTCGCTCGATCTGGCGGATATTTTCATCATAGCTGCCAAAAAGCAGAGCGGTATTTTGAAGTGTGGATAAATCTACATACTTTTCAGCCAATATACTTCTGTTCCTTTTTCAGTAGTTATTTATATTATTATATTAGTATATCACATTTATATTTGCTTGTCATTATTTTTTTAACTATTTTTCAAGAAAAAATGAAGCACGACAAGCGTGCTTCACAAAAAAAGAAAACAGTATCTGTTCATTTTTTAGTTCTTATTAGTTCAGAAAAGAACTATACATTTTTAATTAGCAAATATTCTTACTGCTATAATTTTTAGTTGACCAAGCAATAATTATATCAACTCATGACGCAGTTGTGGTCGGTAATTTGGTTTCCTCCTCCGAAACCAGCACCGCGTGTACAAGATAGCGGTATGCATTCGAAGATGTACAGGCATTCTCATCCATTGGGCCAAGAAGATCTGT